>NZ_JASCPT010000230.1:0-3527 GCF_029959775.1 Pseudomonas sp. PS01270
GCCTGCTCGCGAATGCGTAGTGTCAGCCGACAAGTTCGTCAGTGACAGACCGTATTCGCGAGCAGGCTCGCTCCCACAGGGTGAATTTCGTTCGGCTTAGTTACCGCGATTGCTGTTGATCTGCCGCAGGCGATTGCCTTCGAAGCGCAGGTATTGATACATGCCGTTGTTCGGGCCGTAGGTCCATTCCTCGACCTGAAACTCTTCGCGGCGATTGGCACTGCGCTTGTAGCCGAGCACGTCGCGACTGACCGGCTCGCCACATTTCTGCAGCACTTCGCTGGCGCGGTCGCCGAGGCTGATCAACTGGCTGCCGCAGCGCAATGTATCCGAAGCCGACGCGTGGCCGGCGGCGCAGGTCAGAGCGAGCACAGCCAGCCAGTTACGCACGGTCATTCTGCATCCAGGTGCATTTGCGTGACCACGCGGCCATCGCTTTCGGCCTCGCCGAGGTTGGCGTCGATGAAGTACACGCGGTCATCTTCGAGCTTGCCCTTGTCGACCAGGTAATCCTTGATGGTGCTGGCGCGATCCTGGCCCAACTGGCGCAAGAGCACCTCGCTGCCGCTCCAGAACGCGATCACGCCTTGGCGCATTTTCGCCGTGCGTTCTTCCTTGCCCAGGTCTTTCCATTCTGCCGGTGGCTGGGTTTTCAGGCGGGTGCGGTAGATGCCTTCGAGCAACGCGCCTTTCTCGCTTTCGGGCACTTGCAGCAGCGAGGCCTGGGCCGGAACTTTGTCGCCACGGCGCTGGAGCATCTTGTAGTAGTTGTATTGGTATTCGCGTTCCAGACGTTGCTCGGCCAGCAGTGGCCCATCGCTGCTCTTCGCGGCAGTGCCTTCGATTTCCAGGCGCAGCGCCGGACGTTCCTTGAGCGCTTGCGACAGTTTCACCAGCGCCGCTTCGGCGTCTTTGCTCAGATCGCTGGAGCCCGGCGCGAAGGACACCGTGCCGAGGTCTTCGGAGCCGCCGCCACTGACCAGCCCGCCGATCATCTTGAACGGCGCGGCGGCAGCTTTGACGATGAGGTTGCGCAGGGTCTGCCAGACGATCGGCATCACGCTGAACTGTGGATTATTCAGGTCGCCGGTCACCGGCAATTCGATGGAGATCTTGCCGTCGACATCCTTGAGCAGAGCAATCGCCAGCTTCAGCGGCAGGCTCACTGCATCGGGGCTGTCGACCTTTTCGCCCAGTTGCAGTTGCTCGACCACGACCTTGTTTTCGGCTTTCAATTGGCCCTTGGTAATCAGGTAGTGCAGGTCAAGGTTGAGCCGGCCCTTGCGGATGCGGTAGCCGGCGAATTTGCCGGAGTAGGGCGTCAGGGTCGTCAGTTCGACGCGCTTGAAACTGGTGGCGATGTCGAGACTGGCCATCGGGTCGAACGGATTGACCGCACCCTTGATGGTCACCGGCGCATAGCGGTCGACCTTGCCTTTGATGTCGACGCTGGCCGGTTTTGCCTGACGGCTGTCAATGGTGCCGATCTGACCGTTGAGCTGCTGCACGGCGGTGGCGAAATTCGGGGTCAGGCTGAAGTCGGCGAAGTTGGCCGAGCCGTCGTTGATCGCAATCGCGCCGATGTGAATGCCCAGTGGTTTGTCCTTGCCGGCCGGTTTGGCTGCGGTGCTTTTTGCTCCGCTGTCGGCCGGTTGCGGGATCAGCAGGTCGTCGACGTTGGTGGTGCGATCGTCGTTGATCATGAAGCGCACATAGGGCTGCAACAGGTTGACCTTGTCGATCGACAGGCTGTCGCCGTGCTGATAGTTGATGCCGTCGACCACTACTTGCTGCCATTTGAGGAAGTCGCGGGTCTTCAGCGTATCGAGGGTGTGCAGTTGATCGATCTGCGCGCGGCCGGTGACGCTGAGGGCCAGTGGTTCGGTGCTCTTGAGGTTGACCTTGAGGTCACTGCCGAGCATGCCGCTGCGCAGTTCCAGGCGAATGAACGGGTTGATGTAGGACTGCGCGACACGCAGGTCGACGTCCTCGGTTTTCACGTTGAGCTGCGCGTTGACCGGAGCCAGATTGACCGTGCCGTCGGCGCTGATCTTGCCTTGCTTGCCCAGACCGCTGTCGAGCTTGAGCTTGAAAGGCGAGCCGTTGAGGCTGTCGAAATCCTGCAGGTCGACGTTCAGCGGAGTGATGTCCAGCGCCACCGCCGGTTGCGCCGAGCGGTCGGCGAGATGGACCGTGTAGTTGCGCAGTTGCACATCCTTGACCAGCACCTGCCATGGCTTGCTCGGGGCGCTTGGCTCAGGTTTCGGCGAGTCGGCGGCGGCCGGTGTATCCGTAGGTTCGGCAGCGGCTTTGGCAGCCGGTTTCGACGGTTGGCTGGCGAACAGCTTCTGCCAGTCCAGTTGGCCGTCGGCTTCCAGCGCCGCCCAGGTTTCCAGTTTGTTGCTGCGGATCTTGCCGACCACCACTTGCTGCTTGGCCAGGTCCAGCGAGGTTTCGCTGACGTCGAGGCGTTCGAGCCTGGCCAGCGGACGTCCGTCCGGAGCCTTGATGGCGAATGGCGCAATGCTCACCGCGACGTTGTTCAGCAGCAGTTCGGTTTGTTTCGACAGGTTGAGTTTGTACTCGGTGCTGAGGCTGACCACGCCGTTTTCCAGCACCAGCGGCACGGCGTCGCGCACGTAGGGCCAGAAGGATTTCATCTGGCCATCGGTGACTTTCAGGGTGCCTTCGGAGGTGAACGGGATCAGGCTGAAATTGCCGGTCCAGTCGATCCGCCCGCCAGCGGGGCCGATGGCGACGAGGGTCATGTCGGCGCTGTCCTCGGGTAATGTGCTGAGGTTTTTCAGCTCGAAACTGAGGTCGTCGTAAAGAAATTCGATCGGCTCGCTGGGCCGCATATCCTCGAAATGCACCACGCCGCCAGCCAGTTTGATGTTGTCGATACGCAGCGGAAATGGTTTGGCGTCGGGATCGGCGGGTGTCGGCTCGCTCGGCGGCAGGTTGAACAGGCCGAGCAGGTTGAGCTTGCCGTCCTTGGCGAAGAGGATTTCGCTTTTGGGTTTGTCCAGTTCGATGTCGGACAGATGCAGCGCTTTGGTCCACAGGCTGTCCATTTGCAGGTTGGCATAGAGGCGATCGAAGCCGACCTGCTCCTTGCCCGGTTCGCCGATGATCAGGCCCCACAGGGTGACCTCAAGGCTGAAGGGGTTCAGTTCGATGCGCTGCAGATGCGCCGGCACCGTGGCGTAGTTGGCCAGTTGCTGGTTGGCCACGCGCAAGGCAATGCCCGGCAGGATCAGAAACCCCAGCAGGCTGTAGAGGGCCAGGGCTGTCAGCAGTGCGCCAATCGCGCGAATCAATCCTTTGGGCATGTGCGGCTTCATCTGTCTGAATCGGAGTGCCTTGGAGTATGGCACGCGATTCTGGTTCCGAAGTGCTTGATGTGGGACAGGATTGTTCAGAAATTTCTGTAGGAACAGATCTCCCTTGTGGGAGCGAGCCTGCTCGCGAATGCGCTGGTTCAGTGAAAAACAAGTCGACTGACACTGCGCCTTCGCGAGCAGGCT
>NZ_JASCPT010000231.1:0-3479 GCF_029959775.1 Pseudomonas sp. PS01270
CGAAGGGGCTATACCAGTCAGAGATGTACTGACTGACACGGCGCCTTCGCGAGCAGGCTCGCTCCCACAGGGGAAAGCACTCCATGGCGGTTATTGCCAGCCGAACCGGCGGATGTAGAAGCCTTTAACGGCTTGGGTCAGCGCCATGTACGCCAGCAGAATCACCGGCAGAAACACGAAATACAGCGACGGCAGCGCCTGCAACTTGAAGTAATGCGCCAGCGGGCCCATGGGCAGGAAGATGCCGACCGCCATGATGACCCCGGTCATCACCATCAGCGGCATGGCGGCGCGGCTTTGCAGGAACGGGATCTTCGGCGTGCGGATCATGTGCACGATCAGCGTCTGGGTCAGCAACCCGACCACGAACCAGCCGGACTGGAACAGCGTTTGGTGATCCGGCGTGTTGGCGTCGAACACGTACCACATCAAGGCGAACGTCGTGATATCGAAGATCGAACTGATCGGGCCGAAAAACAGCATGAAGCGCCCGACGTCAGCCGGCTGCCAGCGCTGCGGCTGTTTCAGCATCTCGTCGTCGACGTTATCGAACGGAATGGCGATCTGCGAAATGTCGTACAGCAGGTTCTGTACCAGCAGGTGCATCGGCAGCATCGGCAGGAACGGGATGAACGCGCTGGCAACCAGCACCGAGAACACATTGCCGAAGTTGGAGCTGGCAGTCATCTTGATGTACTTGAGCATGTTGGCGAAGGTGCGCCGCCCTTCGAGCACGCCCTCCTCCAGCACCATCAGGCTTTTTTCCAACAGGATGATATCCGCCGCTTCCTTGGCGATGTCCACCGCGCTGTCCACGGAAATGCCGATGTCGGCGCTGCGCAGCGCCGGCGCGTCGTTGATGCCGTCGCCCATGAACCCGACCACATGGCCGTTGCCCTTGAGAATGCCGACGATGCGCTCTTTGTGCGATGGCGTGAGTCTGGCGAAGACGTTGGTCGTCTCAACCGCCACGGCCAGTTCGGCATCGCTCATGCGCTCAATGTCATTGCCCAGCAGCAAACCCTGTGGGGCGAGGCCGACCTCACGGCAGATTTTCGCCGTCACCAGTTCGTTGTCACCGGTCAGCACCTTGACCGCTACGCCATGCTCGGCCAAGGCCTTGAGCGCTGGCGCGGTGCTTTCCTTCGGCGGATCGAGGAACGCCACGTAACCGATCAGCGTCAGTTCCTGCTCATCGGCCAGGCTGTAAATCTCGCGCCCTGCTGGCATTGAGCGAGCCGCGACCGCCACCACGCGCAGACCTTCAGCGTTGAAGACGCCGGTGACTTGGCGAATCCGCGCCAGCAATTCATCGCTCAAGACTTCATCGACCTCGCCGTGACGCACCCGACTGCACACCGCCAGCACTTCTTCCACCGCGCCTTTGCAGATCAGTTGATGGGGCTGACCGCGGCCCTCCACCACCACCGACATGCGCCGGCGATTGAAGTCGAACGGGATCTCATCGACCTTGCGAAACATGCTGCCGACTTTCAGTTCGCGATGGACTTCCACGTGTTCGAGCACGGCGACATCCAGCAGGTTTTTCAGGCCAGTCTGGTAGTAGCTGTTGAGGTAGGCCAGTTCCAGCACAGCGTCAGAATCCTCACCCCAGACATCGACATTACGCGCGAGAAAGATCCTGTCCTGAGTCAGGGTGCCGGTCTTGTCGGTGCACAGCACATCCATGGCGCCGAAGTTCTGGATCGCGTCGAGGCGTTTGACGATGACCTTTTTGCGCGACAGAAACACGGCACCTTTGGCCAGGGTCGAGGTGACGATCATCGGCAGCATTTCCGGGGTCAGGCCGACGGCAATCGACAGCGCGAACAGCAGCGCTTCACTCCAGTCGCCCTTGGTGAAACCGTTGATGAACAGCACCAGCGGCGCCATGACGAACATGAAGCGGATCAGCAGCCAGCTGACCTTGTTGACGCCCTGCTGAAACGAGGTCACCGCGCGGTCCGTCGCGCCGACCCGTTGCGCCAGCGCACCGAAGTAGGTGCTGTTGCCGGTGGTGAGAATCAGTGCAATCGCGCTGCCGGAGACGACGTTGGTGCCCATGAACAGAATGTTGTCCAGCTCCAGCGGGTTACGCGTGTCGCGATCGGTCTGCCGGGTGAATTTTTCCACCGGCATCGATTCACCGGTCATCGCTGCCTGGCTGACGAACAGGTCCTTGGCGCTGAGCACGCGGCAATCGGCGGGAATCATGTCGCCGGCCGAGAGTACGATCAGATCGCCGGGCACCAGTTGCTTGATCGGCAGCTCCCGGCGTGGGCCATCGCGGCGCAGCACCGTGGCGGTGTTGCTGACCATGGCTTTGAGCGCATCGGCGGCCTGATTGGATTTGCTCTCTTGCCAGAAGCGCAGCAGCGTCGACAGCACCACCATGGAGAAAATCACCACGGCCGCCTTGAGGTCTTCGGTCAGCCAGGAGATCACCGCGAGTAAGGTCAGCAGCAGGTTGAACGGGTTTTTGTAGCAGTGCCACAGATGGGTCCACCACGGCAGCGGCTGCTCGTGTTCGACTTCGTTAAGGCCGTGTTGCGCGCGCAGTACATCGGCCTCGACCTCGGTGAGCCCCTCGCCGTGCGTGCCCAGCGATGACAGCAACGCAGCGCTGTCTTCATGGGCGGCAGCGACCAGCGTGTTGGCCAGCGTCGGCGGCACTTCACGGCTGACCGTGGTGTCATTGATCGAATCCAGCAGCGCCAGACGACGGAAGTGCCGGGCGATGTGGCGGCTGCGCAGAAAGCCTGCGAAAAATTCCTTGAGCGTGAGTTTCATGGCTGTGTCCCCTGTGGTCAGCCGAGTAACCGTCGAGCAGGTACCGCCGCGCCCTGGCACCGGGAAAACCGGCACGGCAAGGCGTGGCACGCCGGTCGGGAACGACAGGCGTGTCGATAGGCTGCGATGACGACTGAGGTCGCCATCACGCTTGGTTCAGCGTCGATGAGAAGGACGTCGAGACACGTTCCAGAACTGGCCGTGCACGGGATGCCGCTGCTCGCTGTTACGGCGAGACAACGGCAGGGAAAGGCTGCGCGTTATCTTGCCGAGAATCTGCCGGTGATCGAGACCGGCCGACAACTGTCACTCGAACAAGTACCCACTGTGGGTCTCCGCAATTGATGAAAACGCGCGCAGCTTACGCCCGCAGCTAAACGGCTGGAAGAGGTGTTTTCGGGGAATGTGGGGGGTGTTCAGGAAGGGTTCAGAATTTCCCCGCGATCGTTCCTGCGCTCAGCGTAGGAACGCCTCATCGGACGCTCCGCGTTCGGCTTCTGAAATGGACGCGGAGCGTCCCGGGCTGCATGCCCACGCAGAGCGTGGGAACGATCATATGTGGGGCTTTCCATGGCCCCTTCGCGAGCAGGCTCGCTCCCACATTCTGGCCTGCGTTCACAGAACCATTGTGGGAGCGAGCCTGCTCGCGAAGGGGATATGTCAGACAATGCAGATTCAGCTGGCAGTCG
>NZ_JASCPT010000232.1:0-3428 GCF_029959775.1 Pseudomonas sp. PS01270
ATCTCTCATAATCTCCGCGATCATTGTGGGAGCGAGCCTGCTCGCGAAAGCGTAGTGTCAGCCGACTACAATTCTGTGGATCCAGCGCCTTCGCGAGCAGGCTCGCTCCCACATTAGTTCATGGTCGTTCTGGGAGCGGGGTTCACACCAAACCGCCCCCGGTAATCACTCGGCCCCAACCCGGTAATTTTCTTGAAAATCGCGCGAAACGCGCCCGGATCCTGATAGCCCACCGTCCAGGCAATGTGGTCGATCGTGCCATTGGTGAACTCGAGCATTTCTCGCGCTTTGCCAACCCGCAGGTGCTGGCAATATTCGGTCGGTTTCAAGCCTGTCGCGGCGCGGAATCGGCGCAGGAAAGTGCGTTCTTCAAGGCCCGCGCGCTCGGCCATCGCGTTCAGCGAAACATCCGTCGCCCCGGTGCTTTGCAGCCAGTGCTGAACCTTGAGAATCGCCGCGTCGCCATGGCTGAGGATCGGCGCGAAATTGCTCCCGCATTCACTGGCGCTGTCGCTGTGTTCCATCACCAGAAAACGCGCGGTCGCGGTGGCGATGCTGGGGCCGAGCAAGCGATCGACCAGGCGCAGTCCCAGTTCCGACCAGGCCATCAGCCCCGCCGTGGTGATCAGGTCACCGTCGTCGACAATCGGCGTGTCGGCCTTGAGTTTGATCTTCGGGTAACGCTCGGCAAACGCCTGGGCCGAGGTCCAGTGGGTGGTGGCGCTGCGACCGTCGAGCAAGCCGCTTTCAGCGAGCATCAACGAGCCCACACAAACACCACCAAGGGTTGCGCCGCGCGCATGCTGATCGCGCAGCCATTGCGCAAGACTCGCGGTCATGTGCGCCACATCGAATCCGCCAAGGGACGGCGGAATCAGCACGGCGAGCAAAGCGTCTTCGGCACCCGGATGACTGTCATAGACCCGCGTCGGCAACTGCTCGCCCTCGACCTGCCAGTGACTGACCCGCAGCAAGGGTAATTGCACAGCCTGATACTCGGCGGCGATGCGGTTGGCCACCGCGAACAGGTCGGTCAGACCGTGCACCGCCGCCAGTTGCGCGCCGGGGTAAATCAGCACGCCCAGTTCAGCGGTGGCGGCTCTTTGTGCAGCCATTGTCAGTTTTCCCCCGTCTATTGTCGGTGCGGCCAATCCTCGAATCCTCGGCCAGCGCCAATACTGAGGTCACACCCAATCACTGCCTCGAGGACAATCCCATGGCCAAGCAAGCGCTCATCGTAGTCGATATCCAGAACGACTACTTCCCCCAAGGCAAGTGGCCGCTGGTCGGCGCCGACGCCGCTGCAGACAACGCCGCACAGCTGATCGCAGCCTTTCGCGCAGCGGGCGATCCGGTGGTGCACATTCGGCATGAATTCACCTCCGAAGACGCGCCGTTTTTCACTCCCGGCTCCGAAGGGGCGAAACTGCATCCGAAAGTGCTCAACCGCGCCGACGAGCCGGTGGTGCTCAAGCACTTCGTCAACTCGTTCCGTGAAACCGAACTGAAAGCAGTACTAGACGAACACGGCATCACCGACCTGGTGGTGGTCGGCAGCATGAGCCATATGTGCGTCGATGGCATCACCCGCGCGGCGGCAGACATGGGTTACAGCGTGATCGTGATTCACGATGCCTGCGCCAGCCGTGATCTGGAATTCAATGGCCTGACGGTGCCGGCCGCCCATGTGCACGCAGCCTTCATGGCGGCGCTGGGTTTCGCCTATGCCAGCGTGGTATCCACTGACGAGTTCCTCAGCAGCAACGCCTAGCAACAACTGCGCAATCCCCTGGCCCGCCACGTTGCGGGCCTTTTTGCGTTTGTCATGAAAATCTCACGCGTGAGTCATTGATGGCACTTTGCATTGGTTGTAGTGTGGCCCACGCGTGAGACGCTCATAACCGGATTCCAGCCATGACAAGCCGCACTCCTACGCCTGCCGCAGCCAGCCCCAAGGGCGAGCGTGGCAAGACGTCAGCGAAAAAACCGTCGAGCTTCTACATGAAGCAGATGCGCGCAGGCCTGGCCGCCGCCGGTTATGTGAAACACGAAACTTGGGTGCTTCCGGAAAACCGAAGCTTGCTCAAGCAAATGGAGCAACAGCTACGCCAACCGATTCTGGCTGGCTCTTTCATGTCGGAGAAATACATGAGCGCAGGCAACAACTGGACCATCGACAGCCTCTTCAATGCCCTCAAGGCGCTGGACGAGGTGGCTTCCCAAGAGATTTCGCTGTCCCTGATCCAGAGCTCCGAGCCGAGCATCAAGCTGGAAATGAATGAATTCGGCGGCCTGCCGATTCACATCGCCCTGGCCGGCCAGCAGATCATCGTCGACACCGTGCTGGTGGACATCGATTCGATCAGCAACGTCCAGGCGTTCAACGACGCCGTGCTGCGCAGCCGCGAGATGTTCCCGCTGTCGTCGATCGGGATCGAGTCGATGCCCAACGGCCAGACCGTCTACAACATGTTCGGCGCCCTCAGTGCTGATTCGAGCCTGACCAACGTGGTCACCGAGGTGAAAACCCTGGTCGACAACGTGCAGCGCGCCAGCGAAGCCTTCGAACACTTCTTCAAGTAATCAACAGGGAATATCCAATGACTCAGTCCATCTGGAGCAAGTTGTTCACCGCACTGCGCGGCGGCGCCAATGAAGTCGGCGAAGCCATCGCCGACCAGCAGGCCCTGCGCATCCTCGATCAGGAAATCCGCGACGCCGACACCGCGCTGTCCAATGCTCGCCGCGAACTGGTGACGATCATGGCCAAGCACAAACTGGCCGCCGACCGCGTCAGCGAATACGACGCCAAGATCAAGGACCTCGAAGCCAAGGCTGTGGCCGCGTTGAATGCCGGCCGCGAAGACCTGGCGCTGGAAGTGGCCGAAGCGATTTCGACCCTGACCAACGACCTCGCTGCCGAGAAGAAACTCAGCGATGAATTCGGCGCCTACGCCGACAACATGCGCAAAGACATCAGCAAAGCCGAATCGCGGATCAAGAGCCTGCGCCAGCAAGTGGACATGGCCAAGGCCCGCGATAGCGTGCAGAAAGCCCAGGTCAGCGCCTCGATTGCCAGCGGCGGCGCCAACGGCAAACTGGAAACTGCGGTCGGCACCCTGAACCGCCTGCAAGCCAAGCAGCAGCAACGCGCTGCCGAACTGAACGCCGCAGACGAACTGGCCGACGCCTCCACCGGCAACGACCTGGAACGCAAACTGCGCGACGCCGGCATCACGCCGAACGAAGGCAGCGCCAATGCGATCCTTGAGCGGCTGAAGCAGAAGTCCGCGCAGTAATGACTGAACGGTAACTTGTGGGAGCGAGCCTGCTCGCGAAAGCGTCGTGACAGTCAAATAATCGAGTGACTGACACAACCCATTCGCGAGCAGGCTCGCTCCCACATGGTTTTGCGGCGTAATTGCCCC
>NZ_JASCPT010000233.1:0-3394 GCF_029959775.1 Pseudomonas sp. PS01270
CGAAAGCGCAGTGTCAGGCTGCATTTTTGTTGCTGACCCACCGCATTCGCGAGCAGGCTCGCTCCCACAAGGAACTGCGGCCGGCAGCTTAATCCCTGAAGAAATCCGGTCAAGTGCTGAAATAGCGCACGATCAACGCGATGCCGCTGGCCAGCACCAGCCAAGTCACCAGCCGCACAAACGCCTCGCGCGACAACCTCATGGTCAGCCGCCGGCCGATCCACAAGCCCAGCGCCATGGCCGGCAATAGACACAGCGCCAGCATCAACAAGGGTAGCTCGGCATACACACCGGCGATGACAAACAGACTCAAGCGCACCACGGTGCTGCAACTGATCAACGCACTTTGCGTGGCCCGCGCCGCGTCCTTGGGCAGGCGGCTGTTCAGATAGATCGCGTAAAGAAAGCCGCCACTGCCAAACAACGCGCCGAACAAACCGCCCACTGTGCCCATCGGCACCGCCCACGCTGCCGACAACTGTGCCGGCCGCGCTTTCACCCACAGGCTGTAAACCGCATAGGCACTGATAAACAGCCCCATCAACAGCAGCAACAGATCGGATTTCAGATTCAGCAGGAAGATCACCCCCAGCGTGCAGCCGATTGCCATGCACGGCAGCAGCCTGAGCAATTCCGGCTTGGCGACGTCGCGCCGCGAGGGCAGCAGATTGCCGAATGCCGCGACGAAATCCAGCAGCACCAGCAGCGGCACGATTTTCGACAGTGGCATGAACAGGATCAGCATCGGCCCCGCGACCAGCGCCGTGCCGAAACCGGCGATGCCGAATACGATGTAGGCCAAGGCGATGGCCACCCCGATGACCGCCCAACCGCCCGCGCCCCACGACCACGCCCCCAACAGCTCCATCACGCTCATCGTCCGCATCCTTTATAAGACCGCGCTGACTGTAGCCAGTAGCGGGCGGCACGACCAGATATGAATTGATCCCATGTGGGAGCGAGCCTGCTCGCGAATGCGGGGTGTCATTCCCCGTTGTTGTCCGCTGACACAATGCTTTCGCGAGCAGGCTCGCTCCCGCAGGGTTTTGTGTGGGTGTCATGGTGATTGGCGGGCAAATGCCTTTAAACTGCGCCCCATGATTAAAGATCCCTTTGCAAGACTTGGCCTGGACCGTGAAGTCCTGACCGTCAGCCAGCTCAACGGCCGCGCGCGGGTGTTGCTTGAAGACGTGTTCAGCAACATCTGGGTCGAGGGCGAAATCTCCAACCTCGCGCGTCCGGCGTCCGGCCACGTCTACTTCTCCCTCAAGGACAGCGGCGCGCAGGTGCGTTGCGCGTTGTTCCGGCAGAACGCCGCCCGCGTGCGCCAGGCGTTGAAGGACGGTCTGGCGGTCAAGGTGCGGGGCAAGGTTTCGCTGTTCGAAGGCCGTGGCGACTATCAGCTGATCCTCGACACCGTGGAGCCGGCCGGTGACGGCGCGCTGCGTCTGGCCTTCGATGCACTGAAGGAAAAGCTCAGCGCCGAAGGCCTGTTCAGTGCCGAACGCAAAGTGCCGCTGCCCGCGCATCCGCAGCGCATCGGCATCATCAGCTCGCCGACCGGCGCGGTGATTCGCGACATCATAAGCGTGTTCCGCCGCCGTGCGCCGCAGGTGCAACTGACGCTGATTCCGACCGCCGTGCAGGGCCGCGAGGCCACCGCGCAAATCGTCCGCGCGCTGAAAATGGCCGATGCCCGTGGCTTTGACGCGCTGATCCTCGCCCGTGGCGGCGGCTCGCTGGAGGACCTCTGGTGCTTCAACGAGGAAGCGGTGGCGCGCGCGGTCGATGCCTGTGTCACACCGATCGTCAGCGCCGTCGGCCATGAAACCGATGTTTCGATCAGCGATTTTGTCGCCGACGTCCGCGCCCCCACGCCCTCGGCCGCCGCCGAACTGCTTGCCCCGGATTCCAGCCATCTGATCCGTCAGGTCGAGAGCCTGCACCGCCGTCTGGTGATGCGCATGCGTGACCGCTTGATGCGTGATCGCCTGCGTCTGGAAGGCATGGCGCGACGGTTGCGCCATCCCGGCGAACGTCTGCGCCAGCAGGCGCAACGTCTGGATGATCTGGACATGCGCATGCGCCGCGCTTTCGAGCGCAGCCTCAATACCCGCCGCGAACGCCTGATCCGCCTGGAAACCCGTCTCGCCGGGCAACATCCGGGGCGCCAACTGGCGATGCTTCGTCAGCGCCTCGACAGCCTCGCCGAACGTTTGCCCCGGGCCATGCGCGATGCTCTGAAACAGCGTCGGCAGCAATTGCACAGTCAGATGCAGACCCTGCATGTGGTCAGCCCGTTGGCGACTCTCGGCCGGGGTTACAGCATTCTGCTCGACGAGCGTGGCCACGCGATCCGCAACGCTGCGCAGACCCACACCGGCCAGCGCCTGAAAGCCAAGCTCGGCGAAGGCGAACTGCAAGTGCGCGTCGAGGACAATCACCTGACGCCCGTCACCCTCTCTTTACTGGACTGATCCATGCCGCGCTTTCTCGCTCCGCTGCTGTTGCTCTGCCTGACCTTCAACGCCCACGCCGACAGCTACATCACTCGGCTGCTGAACAAACCAGTGCCGGGCGGCGTCGCCGTGGTGGAGCTGGGCACCGCAGCGCAGGCGCCGAAGGCCACTTATCAAGGCAAACCGGTATTGGTGGTCAAAGAGCACAACAACTGGCTGGCAATCGTTGGCGTGCCGCTGACGGTCAAGCCTGGCGCGCAGCAGATCAGCAGTGGCGGGCGTAACCTGCCGTTTACCGTGGGCAGCAAGAAATACCCGGAACAGCACATCACCCTGAAGAACAAACAGCAGGTCAATCCGAACGCCGACAACCTCAAGCGCATTGAGGGTGAACTGGCGGAACAGATCGCGGCTTATCGCAGTTTCAGCCCGAACACGCCGAGCAATCTGCTGCTGGACAAACCGGTCAACGGACCGCTGTCGAGCAAGTTTGGCGTGCGTCGTTTCTTCAATGGCGAAGAACGTAATCCTCATGCCGGTCTCGATTTCGCAGTGCCCGCGGGCACGCCGATCAAGACCCCGGCGGCGGGCAAGGTGATTCTGATCGGCAATTACTTCTTCAACGGCAACACGGTGTTCGTTGACCATGGCCAGGGCTTTATCAGCATGTTCTGCCATATGTCGAAGATCGACGTGAAGAACGGCCAGCAACTGGCGCGCGGCGCGGTGGTCGGCAAAGTCGGTGCGACTGGCCGGGCAACCGGGCCGCATATGCACTGGAACGTCAGCCTGAACGATGCGCGAGTGGATCCGGCGATTTTCATTGGTGCTTTTCAACCTTAAACAAATTCAACAGGGCTGATGGCCTCTTCGCGAGCAAGCTCGCTCCCACAGGGATTTGTTTATGAATGCAATCCAATGTGGGAGCGAGCTTT
>NZ_JASCPT010000234.1:0-3224 GCF_029959775.1 Pseudomonas sp. PS01270
CTCCCAAAGGATGAATGCATTCCAATGTGGGAGCGAGCTTGCTCGCGAAGGGGCCGGTTGAAGCACTACGACTCTCGAGTCAAAGACTCAATTCAACAGACGCACCGGCTCCCCGGCTGCCCATCCCTGAATATCCCCGATCATCTGCCGGAAGAACTGCTCGTAATTCTGCCGACTGACATATCCCACATGGGGCGTGGCGAGGACATTGTCCAGCGTGCGAAACGGGTGCAGGGCCGGCAAAGGCTCTTGCTCGAACACGTCCAGCGCTGCCCCGGCAATGCGCCGTTTCTGTAGCGCCTTGATCAACGCCGCTTCATCGACGATCGGCCCGCGAGCAGTGTTGACCAGCAGCGCGCTCGGTTTCATCCACTCCAGCGCTTGCGCATCAACCAGACCGCGACTGCGTTCGCTGAGCACCAGATGCACCGACAGCACGTCGGCCTGTTCGAACAATTGCTGCTTGCTGACGTACGTCACGCCGGCCTGTTCAGCGCGTTCGGCGGTGAGGTTTTCGCTCCAGGCGATTACCCGCATGCCGAACACCTGGCCGAACTGCGCGACGCGCTGGCCGATGCTGCCCAAACCGAGAATACCCAGCGTCTTGCCGTGCAGATCGCCGCCGAGGCCCTGTTGCCACTGGCCGGCGCGCAAGGCATTGGCTTCCTTCACCAGATCACGGGTGGCCGCCATGATCAGCGCCCAGGTCAGTTCCGGCGCGGCATGTTTGTAACTGTCGGTGCCGCAGACCTTGATGCCCAGCGCTGCAGCGGCCGGCATGTCCAGCGCGGCATTGCGCATGCCGCCGGTGACCAGCAACTTCAGATTGGGCAAGCGCCCGAGCAAGTCGGCGTCGAAGCGCGTGCGTTCGCGCATGACGCAGATCACCTCGTACTGGCCGAGGCGCTCGGCCAGTGCCGCGTTGTCGGCCGGGTAATCATGCACAAAGGTCACTTCACCAATGCTCTCCAGCACGGACCAGTCGACCACGTCGCGTGCCACGTCCTGCCAGTCATCGATCACTGCAATCTGCACCGTCATCGGCTTACCTCATCATGGAGCGGAAGGAGTCTTGCCCAGCCAGCCGAGCAGCGCCTGATGGAATTTTTCCGGTTCCTCCATTTGTGGCGCATGACCCATGCCCGGGAATTCGATCAGCGTCGACTGCGGAATCAGCTTGGCGACCTGTTTGCCGAGCACCTCGTAGTGGCCGATTTTCGCTTTGACTTCCGGCGGTGCGAGGTCCTTGCCGATGGCGGTGGTGTCGGAGGTGCCGATCAGCAACAGGGTCGGCATCTTCAGGTCCTTGAACTCGTAGTACACCGGCTGGGTGAAGATCATGTCGTAGATCAGCGCCGAGTTCCACGCGACCTGGGTCTTGCCCGGACCTTTGCTCAGACCGGCGAGCATGTCGACCCAGCGATCGAATTCCGGCTTCCAGCGGCCGTCGTAATAAGTGGTGCGCTCATAGTCGCGAATGCCCTTGGCCGTGACTTTCAACTCACGCTGATACCACTGATCGACGGTGCGATAGGGAACGCCGAGGGCTTTCCAGTCTTCCAGACCGATCGGGTTGACCATCGCCAATTGATCGACCTGCTCCGGGAACAGCAGCGCATAACGGGTGGCGAGCATGCCGCCGGTAGAGTGGCCGAGCACAGTGGCTTTCTGAATGCCCAACGCCTTGAGCAATTGCTGGGTGTTGGTCGCCAGTTGCTGGAAGCTGTATTGATAGTGCTCGGGTTTGCTGGAGGTGCAGAAGCCGATCTGGTCCGGCGCAATCACGCGATAGCCGGCATCGCTCAAGGCCTTGATCGAACTGTCCCAGGTCGCCGCGCAGAAATTCTTGCCGTGCATCAGCACCACGGTGCGGCCGTTGGCCTTGCCATTGGCGGCGACGTCCATGTAACCCATTTGCAGTTTCTGGCCCTGGGATTCGAAGGCGAAGTGTTTAAGCGTGTAGGGGTATTGGAAGCCCTGCAGCTCCGGGCCGTAGGCAGGCCCTTCGGCGGGGGCGGTTTCAGTGGCTGCGTGCGCCATTATTGGCAGGGCAGCGCTGAGGACGAGGCCGGGCAGCCAGCGGGAAAGCGTGACGGACATAAGCACAAACTCCTTGAAAATTGGCCGACTCTGGAAGGTCGGGATTACGCCGACGTTAAACAAAGGCAATCACACTGAGGGTTGGTTCAACAGAGCCAGCCCAGGGTCAGCAAGGCCAGCACGCCATAGCGCGCGCCTTTGGCCAGGGTGACGATCAACAGAAAGCGCCCGAGCGGTTCGCGCATGACGCCTGCTATCAAGGTCAGCGGATCGCCGATCACCGGCAGCCAACTGAGCAGCAGCGACCAATGCCCATAGCGCTCATAGTGCTTGCGCGCCTTGGCCATATGCTTTGGGCTGACCGGGAACCAGCGTCGATCCTGAAAGCGCTCGATGCCACGGCCCAGCCACCAGTTGACCAGTGAACCGAGCACGTTGCCCAGCGTCGCTACCGCGAGCAAACCCCACAGCCAGTAACGCTCGCTGACGATCAGGCCGACCAGCAGCGCTTCGGATTGCAATGGCAACAAAGTTGCCGCACCAAACGCAGCAAAGAACAGGCCGAAGTAGGCTGCCCCCATCAACGGGCCGGGTAGTCCGCCACTACCACGTCAGCGCCGTCCTTCTTCAGGCCGATCACTTGGTACGCATCGCTCATGCCGTCCATTTCCATGCCCGGCGAGCCCATTGGCATGCCCGGCGCAGCCACACCCAGCAGATCGTCGCGCTTGCTCAACGCAAGCACCTGATCGGCCGGCACATGGCCTTCAACGAATTTGCCATTGATGATCGCCGTGTGGCAGGACGCCAGACGCGGTGGTACGCCGTGCTGCTGTTTAAAGCTGCTCATGTCGCTTTCGACGTGATCTTCGACTTTGAAGCCATTGGCTTCGAGATGGCTGATCCATTTCTTGCAGCAGCCGCAATTGGCATCGCGGTGCACTTCGATCGGGATCAGTTCGGCGGCTTGCGCCAAGGAGGAGATGAACAGGGCGCTCAGGGTTAGCAGACGCAGTTGGCTTCGCATGGGAATGGGCTCTCGACTCGGTGAAGGTCAGCAAGAACGCATTTTGACCGGTTTTTCCATCCCGGCATCAACTGAGTGTTTCCAGTTGCTACAAGACAGCCGAACCAATGTGGGAGCGAGCCTGCTCGCGAATGCGGTTGACCAGCCGCAGATACAG
>NZ_JASCPT010000235.1:0-3183 GCF_029959775.1 Pseudomonas sp. PS01270
CGAAAACTGTATCTGCTGTCGCCCCACGCCGATCGGCGTCCAAGCGGCGAGCGGCCGGATCCGCAACTTGAGGAGAAATCCCATGCCTCGTGGAAGCAAAGACAAATACACCAGCGAACAGAAGCGCAAAGCCGAGCACATCGAAGACAGCTACGAGAAAAAAGGCGTGTCGAAAGATGAAGCTGAGGCGCGCGCCTGGGCGACGGTGAACAAACAATCCGGTGGCGGCGAAAAGTCCGGCGGTTCGGGTCGCAAGAAGCCCGCCAGTGCCAAGTCGGAAGATCGCAAAGAATCATCGCGCCGCGCGGTGGTCAGTCGCAAGGGACATTCGCGTAACAGCGAAACTTCGAAGGATACGCAGACTGTCGATAGCCTGATGAAGGAAGCCCGAGCGAAGAATATTCCGGGGCGCTCATCGATGCGCAAGCAGGAGTTGATCGAGGCGTTGCGCAAGGCGAGCTAGAACGACGCCCACTGTAGGAACCGCCGAAGGCTGCGATCTTTTGCTTTTCAAGATCAAAAGATCGCAGCCTTCGGCAGCTCCTACAGAAGATTTGTGTACGACGTAGATCCAATGTGGGAGCGAGCTTGCTCGCGAAGGCCTCATGTCAGTCGCGGCAGGACTGACAGATAAAAGCATCCACCTCACCCGCCCCCGGCGATGTAGCCGGCCCCCAGCGAGTCACCGCCAGCGCCGCCGCCGCATTCGCCCGCCGCGCCGCTTCCGGTGCCTCCAACCCCTGCGCCAATCCAGCAACAAACACCCCGGCATGCGCATCACCGGCGCCATTGCTGTCCACCGCTTTGACAACAAACCCCGGCACTTGTCGACGCTCGCCCCGCTGCTGAATCCAGCAACCCTGCGGCCCGTCGCGCACCACCATCAGCACACTTTCCGGCAGCAGTTCCGCGAGGCGATCCATCGCTATACCAATCTCATCGGCTCCGGTAAACCGCAGCGCCTCGACACTGTTGCTGGTCCACACATCGATGCGCGGCAGCAATGCCTGCATCATCGGCGCGTCAGGTGACTCCACCAACGGCCCCGGGTCGAACACCACATTGACCGCCGCCGGCAGCGCCAGCGTCCAGTCGAGCAACGCCTGCGCCTTGCCCTCGTGCAGCAGACTGTAACCGCTGAGATAAACGTAATCGCCGGGCTCGGCAGCCACGCTGTTCAGGTCCTCCTCGGTCACCTCGCCTTCAGCGCCGATGTAGGAAATGAAACTGCGTTCAGCCGAGGCATCGGTCAGCGCCACGCACAGACCGGTATCGCGCTCGGCCGGTTCGCGGATGCCGATGCCGATACCTTCCGCCTGCATCGCTTGGCGCGCCAGGTCACCGAAACGCCCCGTGCCATGGCGACCGAGGTAAACCACCGGCAGACCGTTGCGCACCGCAGCGGCCATCACGTTGAAGCCGCCACCGGCTTCGAACCCCGCCGACTGCGCCAGCACGTCGCCGCCAATCTGCGGCAGTTTTTCCACGGCCATGACCAGGTCGATGATGACCTGGCCGGTGTGCAACATCTTAGGCATGAGCATTCTCGGGTTGCGCGGCGCGACGATCTTTCGCGCCGCCCAGTATCAGGTAAAGGCCACCGGCGACGACGAAGGTCACGATCCAGCCGAGGCCGTTGTGGCCCAGCCAGGAGTCGGACAGAAAGCCCTTGAACCAGACGTTTTCTGCCGTGGTGCCGATGGTGGTGAAGCTGAAACCAAGGACGATGGCGATCGCCCAGGCGCCAAACGCGCGCCACTCGATGCCGCCGCGATACCAGTACGCGCTGCTCGTGCTGACGTCGAGCAGGTCTTTGGGGCTGTAGTAGTGACGGTGAATCAGGTCGACCACGAAGATCCCCACCCAGGCAGTGATCGGCACTGCCAGCAGGGAAATGAAGGTGATGAACGGGCCGTAGAAACTGTCGGCGATCAGCATGAAGTAGATCGAGCCGACGAAGATCGCGACGATATCCACCACTACCGCGTAGACCCGTTTGACCTTCAGGCCCAGGGTCAGCGTGGTCAGGCCGGCGGAGTACACCGACAGGTTGTTCGACAGCAGCAGACCGCCGAACGCGGTGATCAGGTACGGCACGGCCATCCACGTCGGCAGCATGTCGCGGATCGCCACGATCGGATCAGTCGCCGACGCCAGATCATTGTTGCCCACCGACAACAAGCCGCCGAGGGTGATCAGCAGCACCAGCGGAATCCCTGCGCCGAACGCCGCCGACGCCACCAGGCGCACAGCCTTGACGCTGCGATGCTGATAGCGCGACATGTCAGCGCCAGCGTTGGCCCAACCGATACCAGTGCCGGCGGCCATGGTGCCGATGCCGATGATCATTGCGCTCAGCGGTGCTGGCGTGGCGTTGAATACCGCGCTCCAGTCGATGGTCGCGCAGAGAAAACCACCGACGAGAATGTTCAGCGCGCCGAACACGTACGTCGCCCACTTCTGGATCACCAGCAGGGTCGCGTGGCCGAGGCCGGACACCGACAAGGTCAGCAGGACGAAGATGGCGATAAAGATCAGCGTCAGTATCGGCGCACTTTTCGCCTCGACCGGCGAGCCGAACAGGATCGAACACAGCGACAGCAGCACGAACGCGGCGGTGGTGGTGTTGACGGTTTCCCAACCCAGACGCGACATCAGCGAAACCAGCGTCGGGCCGATGTTGCCGCGTACGCCGAAGATTGCCCGCGACAGCGTCAGACTCGGCGCGCGGCCACGCCGCCCGGCAATCGAAATGATCCCGACCACGGCAAACGAACCGGCGGCGCCGAGGATGGCGACGATGATCGCCTGCCAGATCGCCAGCCCGCGAAACGCCACCAGCGTGGCGCCCAGCGGCAGGCCGAGGATGGAAATATTGGCCGCGAACCAGACCCAGAACAGTTGCAGCGGATGACCGTTGCACTCCGCTTCCGGTACCGGCTCGATGCCCCGGGTTTCCAATTGCCCGACGCTTTGCCCGGCGGTTGATGAACTCATGAAGATGCTCCTGTTTGCCTTTTTTGTGGTTGTGGCAATGATGCAAAACGACAAGACAACCGGCCTTCCGAGGCCTGTCTGTGCGATCCATTGCGGGTTAAGTATTCGACTATGCAGTGCGGCCTTCGCGAGCAAGCTCGCTCCCACAGGGTATGTGAACGTCACAAATCCAATGTGGGAGCGAGC
>NZ_JASCPT010000236.1:0-3154 GCF_029959775.1 Pseudomonas sp. PS01270
TGGGAGCGCGCCTGCTCGCGAAAGCGCTGGGTCAGTCAAACTAAATGTCGACTGACATTCCGTCTTCGCGAGCAGGCTCGCTCCCACAGGGGTAAGGCTTCAAGCCTCAGGCTGTGGCGTGATCTGATCCGCCGCATCTTCACTGCGGTGCAGCGCGACCTGGCGGATCGACAGGCGAATCTCCGCCGGCAACACGCGTTTTGCCGCGCCTTCGGCCAGCTCGCCGAGCAGTTCGTGGTAGCTGAGCTTGCCGGCTTCGTCGCGGCGCAGGACGTCGAGGTCGAGCAGGGTCTGGATGAAGTGGCGGAACAGACTCTTGTCGAAAAACTCTGGGGCGTTCAGGCCATGGAGGATCGACAGACGCTGGGCCATCACTGTGCACAGATCTTCCAGCTCTTCGGCGCTGATGCTGTTCTGGCCGCTGTTGAGCAGCAGGGACACGGTCATGTAGAAGCGCTGCAGGGTCTGCGCGATGCTTTTCGACAGCAGTGTCAGCAGCACGAAATGCCGCGAACTCGGCGCCGGGCGCATGTAAACGTCCTTCTCGAAACGCAGCAGGCCCTGCTCGACGAAGGCTTCCAGCCACTGGTCTATCACTGCATCTAGTTCGTCCAGGCTCCAGCGGATGAACAGCTCCGATTGCAGGTACGGATACAGCGCGCGGGTGTAGCGCAGGATCTGCTCGCGGCTCATGCGCGAGGTGCTCTGGAAGAAACTCGCCAGCAACGACGGCAGAGCGAAAATGTGCAGGACGTTGTTGCGGTAGTAAGTCATCAGGACCGCGTTCTGCTCGTCCAGATACAGAATCTTGCCCAGCGCATCGTTCTGCTCGGCGAGCAGATCCATGTCTTTCACATGCTCGATCAGCGCCCGGCCATCGCCTTCCGGCAAGGTGGTGTGTGGCGAATACGGGACCTTGCGCAGCAGCGCCAGATACAAGTCAAGCACCCGCGCCATGGCGCGATCATCCAGCGCCAGGCGCGTGGTCGACAGCAGGGCCAGCGCTACCAGATTCACCGGATTGATCGCCGCCGCTTCGTTGAGGTGCCGGGCGACTTTCTCGCCGAGGCGGTTGGTGGTTTCGTTGAGCCACGCCGGTTTGAACTGCGGGCCGAGCTCCTGCTGGCGCCAGTCCGGTTGCTCGGCGTCGAGAAATTCCGCCAGTTTGATCGGCTCGCCGAAGTTGACCGCGACCTGACCGAAGCGCTGCTTGAGCGCGCCGATCACTTTGAAAATGTCGAAGATCGATTCTTTTTTCTTGCTCGCCCCACGCAGTTCGCCGAGGTAAGTGCGGCCTTCGAGCACGCGCTCGTAACCGATGTACACCGGCACGAAGACGATCGGCATCCGCGACGAACGCAGGAAACTGCGCAGGGTGATCGCGAGCATGCCGGTTTTCGGTTGCAGCATGCGCCCGGTGCGCGAGCGCCCGCCCTCGACGAAATACTCGACCGGGAAACCTTTGGTGAACAGCGTGTGCAGATATTCGTTGAACACCGAGGTATACAGCGGATTGCCCTTGAATGTGCGGCGCATGAAGAACGCACCGCCGCGACGCAGCAGGCTGCCGATCACTGGCATGTTGAGGTTGATCCCGGCAGCAATGTGCGGCGGGGTCAGGCCGTTGCGGAACAGCAGATAGGAAAGCAGCAGGTAATCGATGTGGCTGCGATGGCACGGCACGTAGATCACTTCGTGACCCTGCGCAACGTTCTGCACGCCCTCGATGTGGTTGACCTTGATGCCGTCGTAGATCTTGTTCCAGAACCAGCTCAGCACCACTTCGAGAAAACGGATCGCAGTGTAGGTGTAGTCCGAAGCAATCTCGTTGCCATAGCGCAGGGCCTGAGCCTTGGCCTTTTCCGGGGAGATTTTTTCGCGCTCGGCTTCGTCGAGGATCGCCTGTTTGACCAGCGGCTGGTTGAGCAGGCCTTTGACCAGATTGCGCCGGTGGGAAATGTCCGGGCCGATCACCGCAGCTTTGAGATTGCGGAAGTGCACGCGCAGGATGCGCTGGGCCATGCGCACGGTGCGCTCGTGGCCCTTATTGTGATCGATCAGTTCGCGCAGGTGGATCGGCGCGGAAAACTGCACGCGGGTTTTACGCCCGAGGACGATGATGCTCAGCAGCCGGCGCAGGCGTCCGGTGACTGCCCAGCTGTCGGCGAACAACAGTTTCCACGGACTGTTTTCGCTGTCCGGGGACTGGCCCCAGAACACGCTGACCGGAATGATCTGCGCGTCTTCGGCAGCGTTCTGCGTCAGCGCGCTGACGAGGCGGGTGAGGGTCGGCGGCGCACCGCGTTTGTCCTGGCGGCCGAGCCAGTCCGGGTCCGGTGTCAGATAAAAAAACGCCGCAGGTTCGATCAGCGTACCGACCGACACCGCCAGCACCGGGCGGGGCAGGCCGGCCTTGGTGCACTCGGTGTCGACCACCGCCAGATCGGTCAGTGATGGGTTTTGCAGGACGTAGAACACCGGACGACTGCGGTCGAGGTTGAGGGTGAACGACGACTGATTGATGGTCTCGGAGCGAACCCAGAGATACAACAGGCGGCGCAGGGTGCCAAACACAAGACGGCGGAACGGGGAACGGGTCATACGGCTTCTGCGTGAGTGAATAAAACCGAGCAGGCGCTCGGGGCGGACAGTTTGCCGTATTAGGCGAAAATCGGCAAAAAAGCGCCGAAGTAATCTCCTGTTGAGAGTTTCTTCACCTGTCATATACTCGGCGCTCTGTTGCCGGTGCCCTGTCATGGACGTCGGACGCAGGCTGACGTTCCTCGAAGGCTTTCCTGCGAAAAGCCCGTTCAATAATAAAAAAGGAGTATGAACAGATGGCAACACGCGAAACCGGCAACGTGAAGTGGTTCAACGACGCCAAAGGCTACGGCTTTATCCAGCGCGACGACGGCGTGGACGTGTTTGTGCACTACCGCGCGATACGCGGTGAAGGGCACCGCTCGCTGACCGAAGGTCAACAGGTTGAGTACGCGGTGATCACCGGCGAGAAGGGGTTGCAGGCGGAAGACGTTGTAGGCCTGTAACACAAACCTCCAGAACGCCAAAACCACTGTGGGAGCGAGCCTGCTCGCGAATGCGGTGTATCAGTCACCATTCATATCGACTGACACTGCGCATTCGCGAGCAGGCT
>NZ_JASCPT010000237.1:0-3128 GCF_029959775.1 Pseudomonas sp. PS01270
GCTGTCAAGTGATTATTTTCAGAAGTTTTCGAAGAATTCTTCAACAACTTCAACCACTTGCGCTTCCGATCTCTCGTTAGCGGGAGGCGAATTCTACAGCGTTAATCGCTGCTGTCAACACCTCTTTCTCTCCGCTTTCGACCGAGAAGATCGAACCGTTAAAAGAGCTACATATCATTGCTCTTTCAACTCCTTCCAGGCTTCGATGATCTGAAGCAAGCCGCTGTCGAAAACTGCTTAACTCTTTGAATCTCAAGGAGTTTTCCGTTTCGACTGCGCCGGAAGTGGGGCGAATTATAGACCTCTGGAATCTGCCGTCAACCGTTAATTTCGCTTTTCTTGCAGATTCTGCTTTTTAGCCATTAAACGCGGGATTCGCCTCATCACCGGCGGCAGACGAAGCAGCAAGAGCACAGCGCCTATAGAGGCATAAATCGCCCACTCTTCCAGATCGGCCCGCACGATCCACAGCATATGCAGCAAACCCAACCCGAGAATCAGGTAAACCAGGCGATGCAGCTTCTTCCAGCGAGCGCCCAAACGACGCTGACTATAACGATTGGACGTCACCGCCAGTATCAGTAATCCGAGAAAGCCCAGCGCACCAACAATAATGTAAGGCCGCTTGCGCAGCTCAACGCCCAACTGCGACCAGTCGAATCCGAGGATAAACGCCATATAGCTGAACAGATGCAGCGTCACATAAGCAAAACACCAAAGCCCTAACTGCCGGCGCACTGCAATCCACCCCGCCCAGCCGCTCAGCTTTTGCAGGGGAGTCATGCTCAGGGTGATCAACAGCAACACCAGCGTGCCAAGCCCGAGACGATCAACCAGCACCTTGCCCGGATCAGGCCCGAGCAGATCGGCGAACGCTTGATAGAACCACAGCAATGGCCAGACCGCCGCAGCAATGAAAACGCCCACTCGCCAGAACGGATAACGCATCAGTAGTTCTTCCGCAGATCGAGCCCTGTATATAAAGAAGCGACTTCATCCGAGTAGCCGTTGAACATCTGGGTATCGCGCACATTCGGTTTGAATAGGCTGTTCGGCAAGCGCCGCTCGCGCGCCTGGGTCCAGCGCGGATGGTCGACCGTAGGATTCACATTCGCGTAGAAGCCATACTCATCGGCAGCAATGCTTTGCCAAGTGGTCTTCGGCTGCTCGCTGACCAGACTGATGCGCACAATGGATTTCACGCTTTTGAAGCCGTACTTCCATGGCACCACCAGACGCAAAGGTGCGCCGTTCTGGTTCGGCAGTTCGCGGCCATACATGCCCACCGCGAGGATCGCCAAAGGATTCATCGCCTCATCGAGACGCAAGCCTTCGACATACGGCCAGTCGATCAACGCAAAACCGGAACGCTGGCCGGGCATGCTCTTGGGATCCTGCAGGGTTTCGAAGCGGATGTACTTGGCCTTGGAAGTCGGCTCGACCTGTTTGAGCAAAGCCGAGATGGGAAAGCCGATCCAGGGAATGACCATCGACCACGCCTCGACGCAGCGCAGACGATAAATACGCTCCTCCAACTGATACGGTTTCATGAAGTCTTCCAGCGCATAACGCCCTGGCTTACCCACCTCCCCGTCAATCACCACGCTCCAGGGTTCGGTTTTCAGGTCGCCAGCGTTCCTCGCCGGATCGCCTTTGCCGGTACCGAACTCATAAAAGTTGTTGTAGTTCGTCGCGTCTTTATAAGGCGTGATCGCCTCGTCCTTGACGTTGACCGCCCCCCATTGAGTAGAAGGAAGCTTTTCGGCAAACCAGGCCGGAGCCTTGCCGGATTCGACATCAGAGTAGCGAGGGGCATCAGCGGCACTGGCCCAGCGTGGCAGGCTGCTCACGGCAATACCGGCAGCAGTGGCGCCGAGCAATTGGCGGCGAGAGAGATAAATGGCTTCAGGCGTGACATCCGACTCATGGCAGTCGGATGCTTTGGGGATCTTGATCAACATGACAACTCCGCAGCTTTGGAGGACAGGTGCACCCATAGACTGCGGAGTATGCGGGAAATTACATCACTCGGCGTTTTTGTGACGACGAAGACGCAACAGATATTGCACCGGACCGGACGCCGCATAGGCGAGGAACACCAGCAGCAGAATGCGCGGCGGATCACTGAACACGACAGCGAATACCAACACCACCGCCAGGATCGCCACGAACGGCACGCGACCTTTGAGATCCAGCTCCTTGAAGCTGTTGTACTTGATGTTGCTGACCATCAGCATGCCGGCCGCCGCCACCATCAAGGCCACCAGGAACGACATCTTCGAACCCTGGATGCCGTAATCGCTGAACGCCCAGACAATACCGGCCACCACACCTGCCGCCGCCGGGCTGGCCAGACCGATGAAGTAGCGTTTGTCCGCCGTGCCGACCTGGGTGTTGAAACGCGCCAGACGCAACGCCGCACCCGCTACATATATGAAGGCGACCATCCAGCCGACCTTGCCCATGTCTCCCAGCGCCCAGCCGAACGCCAGCAATGCCGGCGCTACGCCGAAGGCGACCATGTCCGACAGCGAGTCATACTCGGCGCCGAAAGCACTTTGGGTATTGGTCATGCGTGCCACGCGACCATCGAGGCCATCGAGGACCATCGCGACGAAAATCGCGATCGCAGCGAAGGCGAAGTACTTGCTCGCATTCACCGAGTCGCCGGCGCTCAACGCGGCCTGCGCGCTCATCGAGTTGATGATGGAATAGAAGCCTGCGAACAGGTTGGCAGTGGTGAACAGGTTCGGCAGCAGATAGATACCACGATGCCGGACTTTACGACCTTCGGCGTCGTGCCCTTCTTCGATGTGTTCATCGATGGGCAACAGGCTTTCGGCGTCGGAAGCCTTGTTCGGCTCTTCGGGACGTTCGCTCATGGACATTACCTTGCAACGGTTTGGAAAAAATTCGACAGAGGCTTGAGGACGACAGTTCGGCCACAAACGATGCAGCTTTATACCAGAAGCACCGGCCCAAACGAAAAAACGCGGCCTAGCAGACTGTGTGAAAACGCACTGACGGCGGTTCCAGCAAACGCCCCGACTTGTTCGGGGCGTTTGCTTTTGTGCTCACAGCAGACGAAAAAAGGCGTTTCAGCCCATCAGCGCCATCATCTGGCGCAC
>NZ_JASCPT010000238.1:0-3078 GCF_029959775.1 Pseudomonas sp. PS01270
TTGGAGCGGCGAAGTACGTAATTGGAAACTCGCAAACGCTGTTTACCTGAATCCAGAGCGCCCTGAAACAAGGGCGTAATAGACTCCTAAAACAGCCGTGAAGCGACAGATACGTTGACACGCACCGTACATGAACAAACGCGATGCCAATCAGGGCACCTGCACCAACGCCTGCCGCTGGAAGTACACGGCGCAAGAAGCCACGGAAAACCAGCTCGGCGAGATCGTCCAGACCTTTCAGCCCAAGCCGACGCTGGGTCTCGGCGCACCGACCGATCAGGTCTTTCTGTTGCAGGAAGCCAATCGTCCCAATGAATTGATGCCGGCCTTCGAAGACGAACACGGCACCTACATCATGAACGCCAAGGACCTGCGCGCGGTGCACCATGTCGAGCGCCTGACGCGCATGGGCGTGCATTCATTGAAGATCGAAGGCCGGACCAAATCGCATTTCTACTGCGCGCGCACCACCCAGGTGTATCGCCGGGCGATCGATGATGCCGTGGCCGGGCGCGCGTTTGATCGCGGCCTGATGCTGGATCTCGAGTCGCTGGCCCAGCGCGGCTACACCGAAGGTTTTCTGCGCCGGCATGTGCATGACGAATATCAGAACTATCAGCACGGCAGTTCGGTGTCGGAGCGGCAGCAGTTCGTTGGCGAGCTGACCGGCGAGCGCCGTGATCGCCTGGCCGAAGTGAAAGTGAAGAATCGTTTTGCCGTGGGCGATCATCTGGAACTGATGACGCCCAAGGGCAATTTCCATTTTGATCTGCATGAATTGCAGAGTGTCAGCGGGCAAGCGATCGAAGTGGCGCCGGGAGACGGGCATACGGTGTACGTGCCGATACCGGATGCGGTGGACTTGCGCTTTGGGTTGTTGATGCGGGATTTGCCGCGGACCTGAATCCCCTCACCCTAGCCCTCTCCCAGAGGGAGAGGGGACTGATCGGGGGATATTTCAGAGGTACGCTGACCTGAACGGGGACCGCTGAAGCCGCAAACTACACAGCCCTGGTTGTGCTCGTGAATCCATAAGCGGCTCGGACTTTCAGGTCGATGTCTGGCGCAAGACACCTCGGTTGGCCCCCTCTCCCTCCGGGAGAGGGCTGGGGTGAGGGCCGCTTTTCTATTGAGCAAACTCCTCCCGCAACATCGCCACAAATGCATCTCGCGCCGGGTGCACACCGGCGTTTTCATGCCAGTAAAACAAATTCTCGATCGCCATCAGTTCAGCGAACTCGTAACCCTCGCAGCCCGCGCCTTTGGCGTACTGCTCGAACACGCCCCTGGGCACCAGCGCCACCCCGGCACCGGCGCTGACGCAGCCGACAATCGCTCCGTAACTGGCCAGACTGACAATCGGCAGCGCCTGCCCTCGGCGCAGCAACCAATGCTCAAGTGCCGCGCGGTATGGGCAACCCGGTGGCCACATGAACAGGGTTTTGTCTTGCAGATCCGCGATGTCGCGCACCGGGCCGACTGAAGTCGAGGCGATCAGTAACAATTCCTCGCGATACATCGGCGTGCGTTTGAGCTGAGCACGTTCGACGTCCACCGCGACAATCGCGCCATCAAGGCGATGGTTGACGGTGTCGTCGAGCAATTGGCTCCAGGTGCCGGTGGTAAGTTCCAGTACCACTTGCGGGTAGCGCTTGTGGAATTTCGCCAGCAGGCGCGGCAAGCGCCCGGTCGCCGAGGACTCGATGGCGCCGATGCGCAGCGGTCCGGACGGCTCGGCGGCCGGGTCTAGCGCGCGTTTGGCTTCGACGGTCAGCGCCAGAATCTTTTCCGAATAAACCAGAAAGGTCTGTCCCGCCGGGCTGATGCGCAATCCGCGCCCCTCGCGCAAGAACAGCGCCACGCCCAATTCGGCCTCCAGCGCTTTGATCCGCGCGGTGATGTTCGACGGCACGCAGAACAGTTTTTCGGCGGCCCGGGCAATGCTGCCAACCTCGGCCACAGTCTTGAACATGCGGATTTGCGCCAGCTCCATAATCATCACTCTGAGTGAACAGTCAGCGCAGTATAAGTCAGTTGTGACGAATGATCGGGCACGCGGATACTCGGCGCATCCACTGCCCTGGTGCCTCGATCATGACTTCCACTTCTACCTGCAAAATTATCCTGGCCATGGCGTTTGTCATCGCATGCTGGGGCTATTCGCCCACTGGCATTCACATCGGCTTGCAAGGGTATGAGCCCGGACATCTGGCCTTGCTGCGTTTTCTGCTGGCGTCGCTGTTGATGGCGCTGATCGCAATTTTCAAAGGCATTCGCCTGCCGCAGTGGCGCGATGTGCCGTTGCTGGTTGCCTTGGGCTTCTTTGCCGTCAGCCTGCATCACGTCGCCTTGAACATCGGCCAGCAAGGCATCAGTGCCGGGGCTTCCAGCGTGCTGGCGCAATCGAGCCCGTTATTCAGCACGCTGCTGGCGTGCTTTGTGTTCAAGGAACGCGTCAGCGCCTGGCGTTGGAGCTGTGTGCTGCTTGGATTTGTCGGCGTGGTGATCGTAGTCAGCGGCGACAAGGGCATGGGCGCTATCAATGCCCATGGCTTGTTGATCTTGTTGGCGGCGCTTTCCTGGAGCCTCTATTTCGCCCTGCAAAAGCATCATGCGCGGCGCTACGACGGTTTCAGCCTGGGCTGCTACGCGGTGTGGTCGGGGACGTTGCTGTTGCTGATTTATCTGCCGGGGCTGGCTGACGCCGTGATGCAGGCGCCGCCGCAAGCGCAGTGGGCGGTGCTGATGTTGGGGGTGTTTCCCAGCGCACTGGCGTATCTGGCCTGGGGTTTCGTGCTCAAGCATGTGGACTTGAGCCGGGCGACGATGACCTTGTATCTGATACCGCCGACGGCCATGGGAATTGCGTCTTGGGGACTGGGTGAACGGCCGACGTTGATGGTACTGATGGGGGCGATGGTGGTGTTGATCAGTGTGTTGGCATTGAATCTGGAGCGTGGGGTTGGCGTCGTTCGGGCAGTTGAGAGCAAGGCTTGAATCTGCTGTGAAGTCGATGCCGTCTTCGCGAGCAGGCTCGCTCCCACAGGGAGTTTGTGTCATCCACTGTGGGAGCGAGCC
>NZ_JASCPT010000239.1:0-3012 GCF_029959775.1 Pseudomonas sp. PS01270
GGATTCATCCCCGCTGGGGCGCGAAGCGGCCCCAAAATCTCGGGGTCTGCTGCGCAGCCCAGCGGGGATGAATCCCCTCGCCACAGGGGCCTGCTGCTGCAGGTGTTATTCATTTCCAAACCTCAGGAGAGGGCATGCGCGATTACAAGTGGCTGCACGAATACTGTCTGAACCGTTTCGGTTCGGCGGCTGAACTGGAAGCCCATCTGCCCGTTCCCAAGACCCCCGCACAACTGCGCAAGATCCGCGACGACCGCTATCTCTCGACCATGGCCTTGCGGGTTTTTCGCGCCGGGCTCAAGCACAGCCTGGTCGACGCCAAGTGGCCGGCGTTCGAAGAAGTGTTCTTCAAGTTTGATCCGGAAAAAGTTGTGCTGATGAGCGCCGAACACCTTGAGCGCCTGATGCAGGACGCGCGGATCATCCGCCATCTGGGCAAGCTGAAAAGCGTGCCGCGCAATGCGCAGTTCATTCTCGATGTGGAAAAGGACAAGGGCAGCTTCGGCGCGCTGATCGCCGACTGGCCAGTGACCGATATCGTCGGTCTGTGGACCTATCTGAAAAAGCACGGCCACCAACTCGGCGGGCTGTCGGCGCCACGCTTTTTGCGCATGGTCGGCAAGGACACGTTCGTGCCGAGCTACGACGTGGTCGCGGCGCTTAATGCGCAGAAGATCGTCGACAAAGTGCCGACCAGCCAGCGCGATCTGGCGACGGTGCAGAACGCGTTCAACCAGTGGCACGAACAGAGCGGCGGACGGCCGATGAGCCAGATTTCGATGATGCTCGCCTATACCGTCAACCATTGAGTCAATCCGATCGTTCCCATGCTCCGCGTGGGAACGCCGCCCGGGACGCTCCGCGTCCCTGAGACGCAGAGCGTCTCTGGATGCATTCCCACGCAGAGCGTGGGAACGATCGGTGTAGCAACTGATGGCGATCGGTCAGGCGACGCTGTTCTCGCCTTCGCCAGCCAATTTGCGATTCAACTGATAGCGCCAGCGCACATACAGCAGCGCCGAGCAGAACACCGCCAGGCTTGCGGCCATTTCCAGCAGGCCGAACAACTGCCGGTTGGGGTCGTACGCCGCCAGGGCGCCTTTGATGAAGTACAGGTTCACCACAAAACACATCCACGAATGGCCACGGGCGCTGCCCATGATCATCGCCGGGGCGAGCACCAGCCACGGGATCAGCTCGACCAGCAGAATCACCCACGGCCGCGCGCCATGCAGATCGGCGAACAGCAGGTAATAAACAGCGAGCAAGCCGGCGAGGGCGAAAAAGCTCAGCAGGCTGAGCACGCGCATCGCCTTGACCCGTGGCTCAAGCCACTCTATCGAGGGCAGGACTTTCGGCTTCTTCGCCATCAGCCCACCAGTTTCTGCGCGGTTTTTGCCAGGCGCAGACCGAGTGCGCGACACAGCGCTACTTCGTGCTGGTCGAGACCGTTCTTGCCGTCGGCACCGGCGTGATGGCTGGCGCCATACGGCGTGCCGCCACCTTCGGTTTCGAGCAGGGCCGATTCGCTGTAGGGCAGGCCGGTGATCAACATGCCGTGATGCAACAGCGGCAACATCATCGACAGCAGCGTGGTTTCCTGACCGCCGTGCAGGCTGGCGGTGGAGGTGAACACGCCGGCCGGTTTGCCGACCAGCGCGCCGGTCAGCCAGAGGTTGCTGGTGCCGTCGAGGAAGTACTTGAGCGGCGCGGCCATGTTGCCGAAACGCGTCGGACTGCCCAAGGCGAGGCCGGCGCAGTTCTTCAAATCATCGAGGCTGGCGTAGAGCGCACCTTCAGCGGGAATATCCGCCGCTACCGCTTCGCATTCGGTGGAAATCGCTGGCACCGTGCGCAGACGCGCTTCCATTCCGGCCTGCTCGATGCCACGGGCGATCTGCCGGGCCATCTCGTTGGTCGAACCGTTGCGGCTGTAATAGAGAACCAGAATGTACGGCGTGCTCATGGCAACAACTCCAGCACGTTTTCCGGCGGGCGACCGATGACGGCCTTGTCGCCGACTTCCAGAATCGGCCGCTCCATGAGTTTCGGGTGCGCGGCGATGGCGTCGATCAGGTGCTGCTCGCTGAGGCTGGCGTCGGCCAGGTTCAGGGTTTTGTATTCCTCTTCACCGCTGCGCAGCAGCTGCCGCGCGCTGATCCCGAGCTTGCCGAGCAGGGCCTTGATCTGCGTGGCGCTGAGCGGCGTTTCCAGGTAGCGCACGACAGTCGGAGTCAAGCCGCGGGCTTCGAGCAGTTCCAGCGCGCCGCGGGATTTCGAGCAGCGCGGATTGTGATAAAGCGTCAGATCGGTCATGGCGGGTCGCTTCTGGCGTAAAGTGGCGGCTATTCTAACTGTGCGGCGCGCAATCCAGAACCGTCAGAGGCGATGGGTCGCAGGCGCTTTCGAATTTTCACAAGGAACACGACATGACACGACGATTGGCAGCGGCATTGACGATAATCGGGGCGTTGATGCTGGGGGGCTGCGGCAATGATTACGGCATCGACCAGAACGGCCAGAAGGTTGCGTCCGAACGTCTGGACAAACAATGGGTGGTGCTTAACTACTGGGCCGAATGGTGTGGCCCGTGCCGCACGGAAATTCCCGAGCTGAATCATTTGGCTGATGAGCTCAAGAGCAACAACGTCGGTGTGTTCGGGGTCAACTTCGACAACGTGCAGGGCGCGGAATTGAAAGAGGCGAGCGAAAAACTCGGCATCAAGTTCACCGTGCTGGCGCAGGATCCGGCCGAGCTGTTCGACCTGCCGCGCAGTGAGGCGCTGCCGGTGACGTTCATCATCGATGACAAGGGCAAGGTGCGTGAGCAGTTGCTCGGTGAGCAGACGGCGGCGGGGGTAATGGCGAAGCTGGAGGCATTGCGGAACAAGTAACCTGTGGCGAGGGGATTCATCCCCGTTGGGTCGCGAAGCGGCCCCATGCGCAGTTCCGGGCGAACTGCAAACTCAGGGCTGCTACGCAGCCCAACGGGGAGGAATCCCCTCGCCACAG
>NZ_JASCPT010000023.1:0-54314 GCF_029959775.1 Pseudomonas sp. PS01270
GACGTTGGGTCAGTCGCCATCACCGGCAACTGATGCTGCGCTTTCGCGAGCAGGCTCGCTCCCACAGTAATTTGCGCTGGTAAAAAACAACCGGAGGTTCGACCTGTCATCTTCGGCAACGTAGAATGCGCGCCTTTCCCGGGCAATCGTCCCCACGATGGCGCCCGCGCATTTATCGGAGCACTTGACCATGACCGTCACCAAGACCAGCGAGTACCTGGAAACCCTCTACGAAGGCTACGGCCAGCGTTTTCGCATGGAAAAACTGCTGCACGAAGTGCGCACCGAACACCAGCATCTGGTGATCTTCCAGAACCCGCGCATGGGCCGGGTGATGGCGCTGGACGGCGTGATCCAGACCACCGAAGCTGACGAATTCATCTACCACGAGATGCTCACCCACGTGCCGATCCTCGCCCATGGCACTGCCAAGCGCGTGCTGATCATTGGCGGTGGTGACGGCGGTATGCTGCGCGAAGTGACCAAGCACGCCGGCGTCGAGCACATCACCATGGTTGAAATCGACGGCACCGTGGTCGACATGTGCAAGGAATTCCTGCCGAACCATTCCGCCGGTGCCTACGACGATCCGCGCCTGAACCTGGTGATCGATGACGGCATGCGTTTCGTCGCCACCACCACTGAAAAATTCGACGTGATCATCTCCGACTCCACCGACCCGATCGGCCCGGGCGAAGTGCTGTTCTCGGAGAACTTCTACCAGGCATGCCACCGCTGCCTGAACGAAGGCGGCATCCTGGTGACTCAGAACGGCACACCGTTCATGCAAATCGACGAAGTCAAAACCACCGCCGGTCGCCTGCGCAGCCTGTTCCCGGACTGGCATTTCTATCAGGCCGCCGTGCCGACCTACATCGGCGGTTCGATGACCTTCGCCTGGGGCTCGACCAACCCGGCCTACCGCAAGCTCAGCCGTGAAACCCTGCAACAGCGCTTCATCGGCAGCGGCATCGTCACCCGTTACTACAACCCGGAAATCCACATCGGCGCGTTCGCCTTGCCGCAATACGTGCTGCAGGCGGTCAACAAGCCGAGCAACGACTGATCACGCTGAAGTCGCTCTGCAAGGGAGCTTTTGTGGCGAGGGGATTTATCCCCGTTGGGATGCGCAGCATCCCTGAACCGGCCTGCGCGGTGTCTCCGTCAAACCGCAATGGACGGTGTTACGACTGCTGCGCAGCCGGACGGGGATAAATCCCCACGCCACACAGTCCGCCCTATCGATCGGATGGTTATTTTCACCGTTGTCGGCTGTAATCCTTTTGAACCAACTATCGCGGAAAAAAGTCGAGATAGAGGTAAGCCCATTTACGGGTTGATCGAGGAGGCACTGATGCAAAAGTGGAAAGTCACTTTCGTGGATGATCACGGTGAAATTGTCGATGAAGTCTTCGAACGTGAGGAATGCCCGTCCGATGATGAAGCCGCACGGCTCGTCAAAGAGCGGCTTCTTCCGGTCGCCGCCAAGCTGGATCTCAACGATCTGGAAGGGCGCACCGCCGATGCCGGGGTGAAAAACCTCAAGACCCAGAACGGCATCGAAATCCGCAGCATCACCCCTGTCTGAACACTTCCTGTCATCTCGTAAACCAGGCCTTGGCAGCAGCGCTCTCTTGGGGCTACTCTGCAAGCGAGATCAGCGAATGGATCGCTAAGGTCTGGTCTTGTCAGCTACATGCTTGTTTCCCGCGCGCAACCACGTTGCCGTAGTACTTAGGCCAAAAGGCCCGGGGCGGGAATACGGAAAGTCTATCCATCAATCGAGGGGGACGATTCATGAGCACAGCCTATCAAGAAGACATCAGCAGCAACGTTCTGCGCCGCATGAAAGAAGGCGGTTTCGATTTTTCCCGGTTCCATCCCATCGAGTTCTACGCAATTTTCCCGGACGAGGAGCGGGCGCGCAGGGCAGCAGGCAAATTTCGTGGTGAATCCATCAATGCCCAGGTCAGTGCGCGCGACGACGGCGCCTGGTCGCTGGAATTGAGCAAAGTGATGTACGCAACCTATGACGACATCGGCGATTTCGAGCAAGGCTTTTCAGCCGTGGTCGAACCGCTGGGCGGCATTATCGAGGGTTGGGGCGTGAAGCAGGAGGTGCGCAATCGTTACCGGTTGAATTGATATTGCGCATTGTCTGTCGGGCAACGGCTGACCTTCGGGTCGGCCGTTGTCGTTTCTGGCTTCTGCACATCGCAGTGGCAAAACCCTGAAACAAGAATCCTGGGCAAAAAAAAGCCACCGGAGAGGGTGGCTAAAAGGGAAGACGGGTATGCAATAAAGTCCTGTCGGGACGGGGCTGCCAAGGCAGTTCAGATCAGTTGAGCTGTCTACTTCGCGGCGGCGTGCCGGGGAAGTTTTGCAGCGAATGCGCGGATTATCCGCAGTCGTGGCCGGGCAGTGAAATCAACTCTGACTATGCTGGTGATAGGCGATGCAGTGCGTCGCAATGAAGCGGGGGCAATCGGACCGGGGCATTTGCCGCACAGGAATGGTGCGCAGCCTTCGGCGTGGATCTACAACCGATTGAAATCAAAGCGTTTATGCCGATGGCACGGGCCTTGCGAAGGCCTGTATGTCCGGAGTGACAAGGAGTACGGCATGATCCGCACCTATTTTGACGAGATGTACGATGCCGGCGGCCTGGTCCGCCCGCATTACCGGGAATTTGCCCGATGGCTGGCCGAGACGCCCGACGAGCTGCTCGCGCAGCGCCGCCGCGAGGCCGATCTGCTGTTCCACCGAGCCGGGATCACCTTCACGCTCTATGGCGACGAGCAGGGCACCGAGCGCCTGATTCCGTTCGATACCATTCCCCGCAGCATCCCCGCCAGTGAATGGCGGATTGTCGAGCGCGGCTGCATCCAGCGGGTCAAAGCGTTGAACATGTTTCTCGCCGACCTCTACCACGAGCAGCGCATCATCAAGGCCGGGATTATTCCCGCCGAACAGGTGCTGGCCAACGAGCAATACCAGTTGGCGATGCAAGGCCTGGATCTGCACCGCGACATCTACTCGCATATCTCCGGCGTCGATCTGGTGCGCGATGGCGATGGCACTTACTACGTCCTCGAAGACAACCTGCGCACCCCCAGTGGCGTCAGCTACATGCTCGAGGACCGCAAGATGATGATGCGCCTGTTCCCCGAACTGTTCTCCGCCCAACGCATCGCCCCGATCGATCACTATCCCAATCTGCTGCTCGACACCCTGAAAAGCTCAAGCCCGATCGACAATCCGAGCGTAGTGGTGTTGACGCCGGGACGCTTCAACAGCGCGTTCTTCGAACATGCGTTTCTTGCCCGGGAAATGGGCGTGGAACTGGTCGAAGGTGCGGATCTGTTCGTGCGTGACGACAAAGTCTTCATGCGCACCACCGATGGCCCGAAAGCGGTCGACGTGATCTATCGTCGCCTCGACGACGCCTTCCTCGATCCGCTGGCATTCAACCCGGACTCAATGCTCGGCGTGCCTGGGCTGTTGTCGTCCTATCGCTCCGGCAATGTGGTGCTGGCCAACGCAATCGGCACCGGAGTGGCGGACGATAAATCGGTGTACCCGTTTGTCACCGACATGATCCGTTTCTACCTCGACGAAGAGCCGATTCTGAAAAACGTGCCGACCTGGCAGTGCCGCAACCCGTCCGAGCTGTCCCACGTGCTGGCCAATCTTCCGGAACTGGTGGTCAAGGAGACCCAAGGCTCCGGCGGTTACGGGATGCTCGTTGGGCCAGCCGCGACGACGGCGGAAATCGATGCCTTTCGCGAGCGCATCAAAGCCAAACCCCATGCCTACATTGCGCAACCGACACTATCGCTGTCGACCTGTCCGACCTTTGTCGAAAACGGCATCGCGCCGCGCCATATCGACTTGCGTCCGTTCGTGCTGTCCGGCCGCGAAACCCGGGTCGTGCCCGGCGGTTTGACCCGTGTCGCGTTGCGTGAAGGCTCCCTGGTGGTGAACTCCTCCCAGGGCGGCGGCACCAAGGACACCTGGGTAGTCGAGGATTGAAGGAAGCTTGCCATGTTAAGTAGAACTGCCTCGGATCTGTACTGGATGTCGCGTTACCTGGAGCGTGCGGAGAATCTCGCGCGCATGCTCGACATCAGTTATTCGCTGTCGCTGATGCCGCAGGACGGGCGCGGCGACGGTCTGCACGAACTCGCCATGCCGTTGCTGATCACCGGCACCCTGGACGATTACCTTGAACGCCACGGTGACCTACACGCTGAACGCTTGCTGCATTTCTTCGCACTGGACGCGGCCAACCCGGCGAGCATCTACAGCTGCCTTGGCGCTGCGCGGGCCAGTGCCCATGCCGTGCGCGGGCGAATCACTGCGGACATGTGGGAAAACATCAACGCGACCTGGCTGGAAATTCGCGGCATCGCCGAACAGGGCTTGAGCCGCTATGGCATGAGTCGTTTCTGTGAATGGATCAAGGAACGTTCGCACCTGTTTCGTGGCGCCTCATACGGCACGATCATGCGCAACGACGCGTTTCGCTTTATTCGTCTGGGCACGTTTATCGAGCGCGCGGACAACACGCTGCGCCTGCTCGATGCCCGTTACGAAATGGCCGGAGATCAGGCCGAAGCAGTCAGCGACGGCACGGCGCACGCCTATTACCAATGGAGTGCGCTGCTGCGCGCCTTGTCCTCATTCGAGGCCTACACCGAAATCTACCGCGACGCGCCCGGCGCCCGACATGTCGCCGAACTGCTGCTGTTACGCGCCGATGTGCCGCGTTCGCTGCGTGCCTGTACCGAAGAGATCGACCAGATCCTCGCGCAACTGCCAGGCGCCAACGGCCGACCGGCACAACGCCTGGCGGCGGAAATGGACGCACGCCTGCGCTACACCGGCATCAACGAAATCCTCGAAGAAGGCCTGCACGCCTGGCTGACCGAATTCATCCCGCTGGTGCGCCAGTTGGGCAACGCCATTCACAGTTCCTACCTGGAGGCTGCATGAGACTTTCCATAAGCCACGAGACCACCTATCACTACGAAGATCAGGTGCGCGCGAGCATCCAGTACCTGCGCCTTACGCCCCACGACAGCGAGCGCCAGCATGTCCTCAGTTGGCAACTCGACCTGCCGCGTCCGGTGCGTGCGCAGCTCGATCCGTTCGGCAACATCCTGCATGTGCTGACCATGGACGAGCCGCACGAAGCGATCATCATCGGCGCCCGTGGTCAGGTCGATATCGATGAATTGCGCGAGGCCGAACATGAGAGCCAGTCGGCGCTGCCGTTCCTGCGCTTCACGCGCCTGACCGAAGCCGATGAAGCCTTGCGCGAATTTGCCGCGAAGAACTGCAAGCAACGGCGTGATCGCACCGCGCTGATCGACTTGATGCACGGTTTGAATCAGCACATGACCTACACGCCGGGCTCAACCGAAGTCGACACCAGCGCCGCCGAAGCTTTCGCCGGTCGCGCCGGGGTTTGTCAGGATCATGCCCATGCGTTTCTGGCCTGCGCGCGCAGTCTTGGCGTGCCGTCGCGTTACGTGTCGGGGTATCTCTACAGCGAAGATTGCGAGCATCTGGCCAGTCATGCCTGGGCAGAAGCGTGGCTGGATGACGCGTGGTACAGCTTCGACGTGACCAACCAACTGGCGCGTCCGGAGCGACACTTGAAGCTGGCGGTCGGCCTGGATTATCTCGATGCCTGCCCGGTCCGTGGCATGCGCCGGGGCGGCGGCTGCGAGCAAATGCACGCCAAGGTATTCGTCTCGCCGACGCCGGTTATATCCGTCCAGCAACAATAGATTCGGGATACCGCTATCGCTGGCAAGCCAGCTCCCACAGGATGACCGGTGATTCGAACTCTGCGCATACCCTGTGGGAGCTGGCTTGCCAGCGAAGAGGCCAGTAATAACACCCTAAGGCTTACGGCTTGGCTTTGCGCCCGGCCATGTGCTTGAGATAGCCCACCAGCATTTCCAGGTCTCCATCCGGCAACACCTGCGCGGAAAACCCGGGCATCTTCGCCTGCGGCCACTGACGCAAACTCTGCGGATCGCGGATGTAGCGCTTCAAGAAATCCGCCCCGAAATACTCGGTCGGGCTATACGGAATATTCAGATCCGGACCGAACTGCGCGTCTCCGGCACCATTCAACCGGTGACAGGCCAGGCAGTTTTTCTGAAACAGGGCAAAACCCTTGTTCACCGGATCATCGGCCTTCAAGGCAGGATCGGGCAGCAGGGCAGGGAAGCGTTGGGCCACCGGCGCCATCAGCTTGATGCTGGCGACTTCGAACGGCCACTGTTCGGGGCTGATATTACCGGCCTGCGGATCGGTCCAGACCAGATAGAACGGCCCGGCGCTGTGCTTGCCGGCAGACAGCGGTGGCCACGGCCGCGCCGGGTCCTCGATTGCCAGCCATGCTCGTGCGCCGTCCTTGTTCAGCAAGGGCGCGGCGGCCAACTCTGCGGCAAAGCCATCCAGCGCTACCGCCTGCAAGTGATCCTCCGGCTTGACTCCCTTCAGCAATGCGACCAGAGGCACAGCCTGATAGGTCATGTCCTTCTTGTAGGAAACATCATTGTTGATCGTGAGCGTTTGCAGCTGAGGATGCTTGAGCAGCTCTTCGGTCTGCCAGGTGCGGCTGTTTGCGCCCAACTGCAGATCCAGTTGTGCGGCGGACAAGGGCAAGCTCAGTAGCAAGGCACCGAGCGCAATGAGCGTTTTCAAATGATCGCCGTCCATGTCGAGGAAGTGCGCAAAGGTTGGCACAACCACGCTGGCCCGGGTAGCGGGCCAGTCACATTTTCAGTGGCGATATACCGCACGCGACGTTTGAATCAGCCGATGACCTTGGTCAGATTCGGCAAGATCAGCAACAGCGTCGTGGCGAAAAGAATGAGTCCTGCTTGACGTACTTTCGGTTGTTTGAACATGGCTTGACCGCCTTTATTGTTATTTCCTGATGCATGCCTGACTGCATATCCCTGACGGCACGCGTTGCACTTCCTGTTAAAGGACGCCCGTCTCGGCAAAACCCGACGACGATGGCGTACATCTTCACCTTAGAGCCCGCGTCTCCCTTCGCTTAGATCCATTTCATATGGAGTTCTTTGCAAAAGCTCTTAAAACGGCATGAGGCGTATTGCCAGCTTCTTTGCCGCCCGCTGGCTAGACAACTCGGCGACCTGAACCGGTTCACCTGATGACGGATGACCGTCCGTCTGAGCGTGTGCGTCAAGCGCTTTGAGCAATGTGGTCATTGCTTGCCAGTCGGCGCAGGGCGAAAGTGAAGTGACAATAAATCAGGTTCGAGGACGTCATGACTGAAGCTTTGATTTTCGATGCGTTGCGCACCCCGCGTGGCAAAGGCAAGGCCGATGGCGCGCTGCACAGCGTGAAGCCGGTCAACCTGGTGGCCGGTTTGCTGAGCGCCTTGCAGGCGCGCACCGCGCTGGACACCAGTCAGGTCGATGATGTTGTCCTCGGCTGCGTCACGCCGATTGGCGATCAAGGCTCGGACATCGCCAAGACGGCGGTGCAAGTGGCCGACTGGGACGTCAGCGTCGCCGGTGTGCAGATCAACCGTTTCTGCGCTTCGGGTCTGGAAGCGGTGAATCTTGGCGCGATGAAAGTGCGCTCGGGCTTCGAGGATCTGGTGGTGGTTGGCGGCGTCGAGTCGATGTCGCGGGTGCCAATGGGCAGCGATGGCGGCGCCTGGGCGCTGGACCCGCAGACCAACCTGCACAGCCATTTCACCCCGCAAGGGGTCGGCGCCGATCTGATCGCCACCCTCGAAGGCTTCAGCCGGCAGGATGTCGATGCCTACGCACTGCACTCCCAGCAAAAAGCCGCGCGAGCACGGTCCGACGGCTCGTTCAACAAGTCGCTGGTGCCGGTGCAGGATCAGAACGGCATCATCCTGCTTGATCACGATGAGTTTATCCGCGCCGAATCGACCCTCGAAGGCCTGGGCAAGCTCAAGCCAAGTTTCGAAATGATCGGGCAGATGGGCTTTGACGCCACGGCGTTGCGGGTCTACAGCCATGTCGAGCGGATCAACCACGTGCACACGCCGGGCAACAGTTCCGGGATTGTCGACGGTGCGGCGCTGATGCTCATCGGCTCCGAAGCCAAGGGGCGCGCGCTGGGGCTGCAGCCACGCGCGCGTATCGTCGCCACGGCCGTCACCAGCACAGATCCGACCATCATGCTCACCGGCCCGGCGCCGGCGACTCGCAAAGCGCTGGCCAAGGCCGGATTGCGGGTGGAGGACATCGATCTGTTCGAGGTCAACGAAGCGTTTGCTTCGGTGGTGTTGAAATTCATCAAGGACATGGCCGTCGACCCGGGCAAGGTCAACGTCAACGGCGGCTCGATCGCCATGGGCCACCCGCTGGGCGCCACCGGTTGCGCGATCCTCGGCACCCTGCTTGATGAACTGGAAGCGCGCAACTTGCGCTACGGCCTGGCGACGCTGTGTGTCGGCGGCGGCATGGGCATTGCCACCATCATCGAACGCCTCTGAGCCCCGACTTCAAGGAACCCTGTTATGAGCGAAGCCATTCGTTACGAAAAAGGCCAGGACGGTATCGTCGTGCTGACCATGGACATGCCGGGCCAGAGCGCCAACACCATGAACGCCGTGTACCGCGAGGCCATGGCCGCTTGCGTCGCCCGCTTGCTGGCCGAGAAAGACAGCATTTCCGGAGTGATCATCACCTCGGCGAAGAAAACCTTTTTTGCCGGCGGCGACCTCAATGAACTGATCAAGGTCGGCAAGCCCGAAGCCAAAGCTTTCTACGACATGGTGCTGACCCTCAAGGCGCAATTGCGCAGCCTGGAAACCCTCGGCAAACCGGTGGTCGCGGCGATCAACGGCGCCGCGCTGGGCGGCGGCTGGGAGATCTGTCTGGCCTGTCACCACCGCATTGCTGTTGATGACGTCTCGGTGCAACTCGGTCTTCCGGAAGTGACCCTGGGCCTGCTGCCGGGCGGCGGCGGGGTGGTGCGCATGGTGCGCATGCTCGGCATCGAAAAAGCCCTGCCGTACTTGCTTGAAGGCAAAAAAGTGCGCCCGCAACAGGCGGTGCAGGCCGGGCTGATTGATGAACTGGCAGCGGATCGCGGTGAGCTGTTGGCCAAGGCGCGCGCCTGGATTCTCGCCAATCCGGCGCCAGTGCAGCGCTGGGACGTCAAGGGTTACCAGATTCCTGGCGGCACGCCATCGAACCCGAAAGTGGCGCAAATGCTGGCGATTGCGCCGTCGATCCTGCGCGCGAAAACCCAAGGCACTCTGCCGGCGCCGGAGAAGATTCTATGCGCGGCGGTGGAGGGCGCTCAGGTCGATTTCGACACCGCGCACCTGATCGAAACCCGCTACTTCACCGAGCTGACGACCGGGCAGATCTCGAAAAACCTGATCGGTACGTTCTGGTTCCAGTTGAACGAGATCAACGCCGGCGGTTCAAGACCGCAAGGTTTTGCGCCCTATAAAACCCGCAAAGTCGGTGTGCTCGGCGCCGGAATGATGGGCGCAGGCATCGCGTTCGTCAGCGCCTCGGCCGGTATCGAGGTCGTCCTCAAGGACATCAACCTCGCCGCTGCCGAAAAGGGCAAAGCGCATTCCGCAGCGCTGCTGGACAAGAAAGTTGCCCGTGGCCAAATGACTGCCGAACAGCGCGAAGCGGTGCTGGCGCGAATCGTTGCGAGCGAAAGTGATGCCGATCTGGCCGGTTGCGATCTGATCATCGAAGCGGTGTTCGAGGATCGCCAGCTCAAAGCCAGGGTGTCCGCCGCCGCGCAACAGGTCGTGGGCGACGAAGCGGTCATTGCTTCCAATACGTCGACGCTGCCGATCACCGGTCTGGCGACGGCGGTGGCCGATCAAAGCAAATTCATCGGCCTGCATTTCTTCAGTCCGGTAGAAAAAATGCCGCTGGTGGAAATCATCAAAGGTGCGCAGACCAGCGCCGAAACTCTCGCTCGCGGTTTCGACTTCGTCCTGCAAATCAAGAAAACTCCGATCGTGGTCAACGACAGTCGCGGCTTCTTTACCTCGCGGGTGTTCGGCACGTTCACCAACGAAGGCATTGCCATGCTTGGCGAGGGCGTCAGTGCGCCGATGATCGAGGCCGAAGCGCGCAAGGCCGGGATGCCGGTCGGGCCGCTGGCAATCTCCGACGAAGTTTCCCTCAGCCTGATGAGCCATATTCGTCAACAGACGGCCAAGGACCTACATGCTGAAGGGAAACCGCTGATTGAGCACCCGGCCTTTGCCGTGATTGACTTGATGCTCAATGAATTCAAGCGACCGGGCAAAGCTGCCGGAGGCGGTTTTTATGAGTATCCAGCGGGCTCGCAGAAGCATTTGTGGCCGGAGCTGAAAACGCGCTTCGAGAAGGCCGACGGACAGATTTCTACGAAGGATGTGCGTGATCGCCTGTTGTTCGTGCAGGCCATCGAAACCGTGCGTTGCGTGGAGGAGGGCGTGCTCACCTCGACGGCGGATGCCAACGTCGGTTCTATCTTCGGCATCGGTTTCGCCGCATGGACCGGCGGGGCGCTGCAGTTCATCAACCAGTATGGCCTGAAGGACTTCGTCGCCCGCGCGCAGTATCTGGCCGAGCAATACGGCGAACGCTTTACCCCGCCAGCGCTGCTGCTGGACAAAGCGGCGAAAGGTGAAATGTTCTAGGGCCAGCGAGCATTTCGGGGCTTGCCTTGGCCACGCGTTTCAAGGCAGGCTCTGGGGTGTTCATTATTCCCATCACGTGTCAGGTATTTTTTATGTCGCTGCGCATCTGCATTCTCGAAACCGACATCCTGCGGCCCGAATTGATTGACCAATATCAGGGCTATGGGCAGATGTTCCAGCGCCTGTTCTCGCAGCAACCGATCGCCGCTGAGTTCACTGTCTATAACGTGGTGAAGGGTGAGTATCCAAGCGACGACGAGATTTTCGATGCGTACCTGGTCACCGGCAGCAAAGCCGATTCGTTCGGTACGGATCCGTGGATCCAGACCCTCAAGACCTATCTTCTGAATCGCTACGAACGCGGCGACAAATTGCTCGGCGTGTGCTTTGGCCATCAATTGCTGGCGCTGCTGCTTGGTGGCAAGAGCGAGCGGGCCTCCCAGGGTTGGGGAGTCGGCACTCACAGCTATCAGCTGGCAGCCAAGGCGCCGTGGATGAGCCCGGTGCGCGAAGAGCTGACACTGCTGATCAGCCACCAGGATCAGGTCACCGAACTACCGGAAAACGCGACAGTCATCGCCTCCAGCGATTTCTGCCCGTTCGCGGCTTATCACATCAACGACCAGGTGCTGTGCTTCCAGGGCCACCCGGAATTCATTCACGATTACTCGCGCGCGCTGCTCGACCTGCGCCAGGAAGCGCTGGGCTCGCAGATCTACAGCAAGGGGGTCGCGAGCCTAGAGCAGGAGCATCATGGCGCCACCGTTGCAGAGTGGATGATGCGCTTCGTGGCGCACAAGCCAGAAGCGGCTCAACGCTGAAAGGACCTGCTCCCACAATCTCTGTGGGAGCAAGGCTGATCGCGAATCGCCGGGGCAACGCGGTCCCGGCTATAACCACCCCGACCGCTTGAAGCTCGCCCACAAACTCACACACCCCACCGCAATAAACCCCAGCACTGCAAAATAACCGTAATGCCAGGTCAATTCCGGCATGTTCTGGAAATTCATCCCGTAAATTCCCGCCACCGCTGTCGGGAACGCCAGAATCGCCGCCCACGCTGCAAACTTGCGCTGCACCACGCTCTGCCGTGATGCCTCGAGCAACACGCCAATCTCGATGGTCTGGCTGGCAATGTCGGCCAGCGTGCTCAGATCTTCCATTTGCCGCGTCACGTGAATCTGCACATCGCGAAAGTACGGACGCATGTTCTTGTCGATGAACGGGAAACTGAGCTTTTGCAGCTCTTCGCCAATTTCCACCATTGGCGCCGCATACCGGCGCAAGCGCACCACGTCTCGGCGCAGACCGTGCAGCTTCTGGATGTCACGCTCGTTGAGGGCGCTACACAAGACGTTGCGCTCCAGCTCATCGATCTCGGCGTGGATCGCTTCGCCCACCGGCTGATAGTTCTCGATGACGAAATCGAGCAGCGCGTACAGGACGAAATCCTCCCCGTGCTCAAGCAACAGCGGGCGCGCTTCACAGCGTTGGCGCACATAGGCGTACGACGCGGAATGGCCGTTTCGTGCAGTGATGATGTAACCCCTGCCGGCGAAGATATGCGTTTCGATAAATTGCAAGACGCCATTTTCGCGAACCGGTGAGTAGGTGACGATAAACAGAGCGTCACCAAAGGTTTCCAGTTTCGGTCGGCTGTGTTTTTCCAGCGCGTCTTCGATGGCCAGCTCATGCAGGTTGAACTGTCGCTGCAGGTTGGATAATTCCTGTGCGTCCGGTTCTTCCAGACCGATCCAGACGAAGTGACCGGGTTTGGCGGCCCAGGCAGCACCTTCGTCCAGCGAAATATTGGAGACTTTCTTACCCTCGCTGTACACCGCAGCAGCAACAACTCGACCCATGGTGGTGATTCACTTCTTCTTGGCAGATGGCAGGGAAACAAGGCTTCAGCTTAGCCGTGTCGCTGCTTGAGAGTCAGTGAAACTTCTACAGTTCACCCGGCAAAAGAAAACCCGCACGGGGCGGGTTTGGTTTCACGCGGCTTGCAGTTGTCGATCCATCGACTCGATGCACTCGCGCATCTGCTCGCGGCATCGCTCGATCAGCATGGGCATGTCGTCCATGGTCAATCCGACTGTAGGAATCGCCGGCAAGGAACGTATGAGAACGTTGCCACTGCGCCAGCGATTCAGGCGCATGTGCTTTATATAGCTGCTCACGCACACCGGAACGATCGGCACGCCAGCGGCAATCGCCATCTGGAACGCGCCTTTCTTGAACGGCAACAAATCTTCACCGAGGTTGCGGGTGCCTTCCGGAAACACCCAGATCGAGGTGTCTTCGTTCTGCAAGGTGTGGGTCGTCGTCAGCATCGACTGCCGCGCCTTGTGCGCATTGCCACGGTCGATCAACACATTGCCGGCCAGCCAGAACAACTGGCCAAACAACGGCACCCACTTCAGGCTTTTCTTGCCGATACACACGGTGCGGCGCGGGACGACATTGCCGAAGACGAACAGATCGTAGTTGGACTGATGGTTGGCAATGATCACGCAACTGTCGGGCTTGTTCATCAAGCCGTTGACCTCGGACCTGACCCGCAAACGCAAGATACACATCGCCGGCAAAGCGTAGAGGCGGGCGCAGAGTCGGCTGTTGTCCGGGTTGAACGGGCGGCACAGTCCAAGGATCACGCCGAGCACGCCGGCCAGAATAAAGTGCAGGCCCATCAACAACATACGAAACACAAACAGCATTTTTGCACGACCACCGGGACAAAAGGTGGCGCAGTGTACGGATGTGCACTGTTTTCGGCAATTGCCGTTATAGAGTCCGGAGATGGCCGATGTTTAAGCGCATGTTTCAGTCTTGCCTGTCAGGCGCGTCCTAGAGCTTTCCGCGAATCTTCGACGTGTGACGTAAGAAAAAGCCCGACACGAGGGTCGGGCTATTCACTTACCGGCAGATCCTGGACGAGTCAGCCCAGATGTTGCTGATCCTGCAGGATGGCGTCGTCAAGAGTTTCCAGCAGTTGCTTGCGCACTTTCAGCTTGGTGTTCTTGTGCGCGAGCATGTTGATCTTCTTCAACTGCCGCGCGGCAGCCAGCGCGGCGCCCTGCAATTCTTCGGCTGTGACGACTTTGTCGAGGAAGCCTGCATCAACAGCACTTTGCGGATCGAACATCTCGCCATTGATCACCGAGCGATGGAAAGCCGAACGCCGCAAGCGATCACGCGCCAGCTCGATACCGGCGTGGTGCATGGTCATGCCGATCTGCACTTCGTTCAGGCCGATGCTGAACGGGCCATCGACACCGATGCGGTAATCGGCGGATAACAGCAGGAAAGCACCCTTGGCCACAGCGTGCCCCGGGCAAGCAACGATCACCGGGAACGGGTGAGAGAGCAGGCGGCGGGCCAAGGTCGAACCGGCCGTCACCAGCGCAACGGCTTCTTTCGGGCCGGCGGTCATCACCTTCAGGTCATACCCGCCCGAGAGGATCCCCGGCTGCCCGGTAATGATCACCACCGCGCGATCCGCCACCGCCTGATCCAGCGCCGCGTTAAACGCCGCAATCACATCCGGAGAAATCGCGTTGACCTTGCCATTGTTCAGGGTCAGGGTCGCGATACCGTCTTCGAGGTGGTAGGCAATCAACTCGCTCATGACGCTATTCCTTATTAGAAAGATGGGCAGACGTTACCCACCGCCGCAAGCCAGGTAAAGCGCCGTGACTGACCTGCCAGTCACCGTTTTGCGCTTCGGCCAGCGTCGCGCGCGTGTTGCCTGCTATAAAGGAAGCGTGCGGCTTACCCGAGATTGACGGGTTTGCCATCGCCCGCTTTGGCAGAATGAAGCGTGCTCTCTTAAGCGCATGAAAATTCTGAAAAAAAGTTTGCCATCGCAAAAGCTTTCGACTACATTAGCGCGCCTCGACAGACAGAACATGTCTGCGGAGATACGGTGAAGTGTCCGAGTGGCTTAAGGAGCACGCCTGGAAAGTGTGTATACAGGAAACTGTATCGAGAGTTCGAATCTCTCCTTCACCGCCACATTCAGAAAACGCAAACCCCTGATTTTCCTAGAGAAATTCGGGGGTTTGTGGTTTTTGGCATCCGAAAAATGGCCATATGGGACAGATTTGGGACAGATGCGCTATTTTGGTGCGGACTCTTGTGCCTTCCATCTTGATTGAGCGTGACGCTGAACTTCCACTACTGACCAGTGAGCGGCCGATAATAGGCTGGAAGCGGCTGACCTTCGCGCATGCTCCATCTGCCGCCCAGGAATAACGTAGGTAGGGCGTTATCTAATGTCTGACCAAACTCTTTGAATTTTTGGGAGCGCCCGACATCACTTGATCATCATCAAAGGAGGTCTCGTGACTCAGTCCGATATGTATGTCATCAATTACCAACTCCACGGGGAACCAAAGAGTTTCGTCATCAGAGCGAAGCTGATGAACAATGCGGAGGCATGGCAGTGGGCGAGCTGTGACGCTGGTCTTGCGCCTATTCCCAAGCCAGGGCGTGCCCCGTTGAAACGTTTTTCCAAGCCTATGGCCGAACGTTTCGGTGTGACGAATGTGCAATGGCGCGCATCCGTGTCGCTGGCCTGGGACTAAGGTCGTGGAATAGGATCGATTAACTCAGACCAGCGCTAAATTTTAAGGAAGATACAGATGCCAAGGAAGACAGACCCCAATGTCATTACAGCCGACGCGCTCACATTGCTGCTGCACAACCAGCATGCGCTGGGCGCCGCAATAGAGGAGATCACTCAGTGGATCTCGGGAGCGGGTGCAGATGACGTTGCTGATAACGCCATCGTGGCTTTGGAAACGCTAGACGCAAATGCTAACGCGATCACCGAAGCGATCATGCGTTTAAGACAGCGCTAAAAAATTGCCGCTTTCGAGCGAACGGTTAACCTAGATCTATCGAGCGTTAACCGAAAACAGTTTGAGAACTGTGATCTTCTAGCTTTGCTGGCTATCTATGACGTGCGGGACGCACCATGGGAGTGACTCACAGGGATCAAGCCCTGTGTCTAGGTGATAACGCGTATCTAGCCGTACCATCGATTACTGCCGGGATTAATCCCGCGCACTCTGAGTCTTTGATGAGTTGTCTCATCACTTCCACGTCAGCCGTGTTGCCCACATTTTCTTGCATGAAGTGCTTGCTGATAAGGTAACGGCCGCAACCGTCACAGGCGATGTTCTGCCAATCGCCCACCTCATATTTGAGCACCGCGTTTTCCCAACAGATCCAGCACATACATTTCATAAAACTTCTCCTAGTTGGCTCATGGATTGCGCCAGAAAGAAGCTGGTTCAATGCAGAGGGTCGACTGGCATAACCGTCGGTCTGGTACGGGTGTGGATGCAGAATTCGCCAATTATGACGTATTGCGGCTATTGGCCACTAGTGAATATAACGCCATTTATGTTCAATCGGTCCCCACACCTCGCCTCGGTGTGGGGCCTTTTTTTGCGTCTCGGAAACCACTTGTCATAAGTCTGGTCTACCATCCCCCTACCGCTTGGCTTTCTGCAGGCTTCCCGACTGATAAGGACACTCATGTACGTTTATGAAGGTCTGGCCACCGTCACCGTGCTGGCTCGCTATGTCGGGCAGCCGTCGATCGAGTTGACTACCCTGGAATGTCCGGTGCGGCTCCTCAATGCCGGTCCAGGCCGCGTTCGCGTCGAACTGCAGCACTACCTGCAAGGTCCCAAGGACGCCAACACGCTGCGGGTGATGCTGCCGCACGGAATGATGGTGCAAGGGCCTATCCTCCAGGGATGCAACGAACCGGCCGGCGGTTGGCTACTGGTCAATGTCGAGCAATACGACTTGGCGTTTGAGCAGGCAAGAACCGAGGGGGGCTGGCAATGGCAGTGACGGATGACGTGACCGCCATGAACCTGCCGCACGCGGTGCAGGTCCAGGTCCTGAAACTCCTTGCCCAGATCGGCCGTGCGCAGACGGCCGATGATCTGTTTCGCGCCAGTGATCGCGCCGAAGGTTTTGTCTTGGGGCTGGAAACCGCCAAGGCGCTGAACGCTGGCAGTATCGAGGTCTTGTATAAGGCCTTTGACGACGCTGCTACGGCTCGGCGGCTGGAACATGCGCAGTGATCGGCGAAGGCATTCACGAAGAGGTATTGCGCGCCCTGGTGGAGCAACATGCGGTGCGCGACTGCATGGTCGCCAAGATTGAAGGTGGCCCCGATTGGGGCCTGTCGATTCGTTTAGGCGGCAGCGGCGCACGCTGGGTGCCGGTGCGCTCACGGCGTGAGCGACTGCGCACCTGGGCCAGTTTGACCGCTGTGGGGCGCTTTGCCGAAAACGTCGGCCTGCGGGGTTTTAGTGTGGAGCTGTGACCGGCGTCAGCTTCAACGCCATTTGCAGCATCCCCACCACATCGGGGCCGTCTTCATTGATCCACGTTCCGTAGTGCTGACGGATCATGTTGCCGTTGGTATGTCCCATCTGCTCGGCGATCCAGTCGATAGACGCCACGCCGGTGGTCAGCAGCTGACTGGCGTAGGTGTGCCGGCATTGACCCGGTCCCCGATAACGCACGCCGGCGGCGAGCAAGTGCGCCTTAAAAAAGCGATCGCGCACGACAAAATCGTTGGCGTGCGGCAAGCCGGTTTTGGTGTTGAGGAACACAAAGTGCAGTTTGTGTTTTCGCACCGTCTTGTTGTCCCGCTCGACCACCTCCACGGTTTCCGCTTTTCGGTTGCGGTTCAGCGCATCGATTTTGCGCAGGGCATCCCATGCCGGTGCCAGCAGGCGCACCCGCCGCGTCGATCGGCGGGTTTTGGTCACGCGGTAAGCCCCGCGCACCTTGGACCGCCGGAAGGTCACCGTGCCTTGCGCCAGGTCGACATCCTCCCAGGCCAGGGCGATCGTTTCCGAGACCCGAGGGCCTGCCCATAACATGAATTGCACCATTAACAGTTCCTGCGTGCGCAGGGTCGGGGTGCTGAGGATCTGGCTAATTTCCGCGCGGGTGAACGGATCCGGCGCTTCGGGATCGGGCAGGCGCACCATCAATCCTTCGGTCGGGTCATGCGCGACTTTCATCCGCGTGCGGTACAAGCGAAACACCTGGCGCACGTTGCTGATGATGTCGCGGATGGTCTTGTTCTTAAGCGTCTTCGACAGCGTGTCCTGAATCCATTCCTGCAGGTCCAAGTGATCGATGTGGTTGATCTGCACCTTGCCCCAGCGCGGACGCACATGTACTTCGGCCTTGTTGGCGTAACCGCGGTAGCTGGAGGCGGCGACGCTATTGGCCTTGATCTTCAACCACAGGTCCAGGTAATGGCCAAAGGTGTTTTCCACCAGCCTGGAGGAATGCGGAAAGTGCCGCGCATAGTCAAAGGTACCGGTCTGAATTTCGTATTCGATGATGTCGACCAGGCGTCGGGCCTGCGCCACGTTCGCCGGTGTGTTGCCGCCCGGGATCGCTTCCCGGCACTTTTCCCCGTTGTATTGAAAATAGATTCTCACGGACTTTCCGCGAGCTTCGACCCCACTCATGTAAACCCCTAACGCTGTACTCGTATGTCGACAGTCTGACGATCGGAAACAAAAAGGCCCGTTTCCGGGCCAAGTATCTGCGGGTGCGTCTTCTGGTGGACGCGGCCTATGCCTTGGGCTTGGGATGGCGCAGATGAGCATTCAGCCGCTGACGCCGCCGGCTGCATTTATCGTGATTGCCCTGGGCGCGCCACTTGCCGCACTGATCGCACACGCTGGTGTAATCGATGTTCCAGGGAAAGCGGCGCACCGGTGTTACGGCTGGGTCACTGGACATGGCGCGAGTCTCCCTGTGTGGCGGGGCGGGCGAGTAGCTGACTGATCACGGCGGCATCCGTCGCGCTCAGATCGCCCAAGCGGCTGGCCATCTGGCTCAGGCTTTCAAGGCGCGTGCGGGCCTCGGGGGTTTTGTGCACCAGGTAGCCGATAACGGCGGCGCCGATAATCGCGGTGGCCACCAGGTGCGGCGCCGGTGTGGTAGCCTTCGCGCCGCTGCTGCTGTGGTTCTGTGCTTGCATGGTTAGGGTCCTCAGTTGTAGTCGGGTGTCGAGGAGCTGCAACTCCTCGACACTGTTTTTTTTCCTCAGTCCTTACGTGCCAGGTGGATCACCAGGCCGTCGAAACGCGGCTCATGTTCAACACATGACTGCCATTCCAACACCCGCAAAATCTGTTGCCGGCTGCAGTCGTCCACGAGGATTTCGCGCTGGCCAGCGGCGGCTCGAACTTCCAGCATCTGCAACAAACCGTCCTCTGCGTAAGCACCGGCCTGAATGATCGGCGCGCGTTGTCCCGCCAAATCCAAACGGTCTTGCACCGACTGGAGCTTGTTGGTGTGGCCGTTGCCGGCATGGCCCATAAACACTTGGATCTGCATCGGTCTTGCTCTCCTTTACGCCTTGAATGTCCAGCACTTGACCGTGGTCGGCCGGGGTTGGGAAACAGGGTTGCGGTGATTGAAGGCGGCGCGCACGGCGCTGTGCACGGCCTTGTTGCTGTCGAGAAATTTGCGCGAGCGCGACTCCTTGAGCAGGTCGCGCAACGTGGCCACGTCCGCCAGCTTCTGTTTGTGTTCGGCGGCGCGCTCGCAGAATTCGTTGAGGTTGATGGCAATCACCGTCGGGTCACTGCTGTGGTCGACCACCGGGTCTTCGCTCAAGGATTCGAGGTAGTCGTAGACTTCCCAAAATTCGGCGACGGCCGGATGGTCGGAGCTGATCGAGGCCTGGCGTTCAATCGCCATCCGCACGATCTGCCGCTGCGTGGCAGCGACCTGCGGATCACTGAGTTTCAGCACCAGGCGCAGGCCATCCAGCAGCGACAACAATTGCGCGTGGTTCTTGCTGATGCGCTCGACCCGGATGTAACCGCGCAGGTCGTAGCCGCAACTGCTGCAGTTGCCTTGCTCGCTCGCATAGGCCGTACCGCAGGCAAAACAGTGCGTGTGCAGACGGCGCAGCTTGGCTTCGTGTTCGGGCATGCGCTGGGCGAACAGATCGAGTACGGCAGATTCTTTGCCCACCGCTTTCAAGAGGAAGTGGCTGAGGGTGCCGCCGTCCAGTGCGTTCAACTGGTCAGCGGCCGCACGGCTTTCCGGGGTGACAGTCGGGCGTACAAAGTGCAGCTTGACGATGCGCGTCATGATCGCTTCGTGAGCCACCACGGCGGCGTTCTGGCTGATGGCGATCGTTCCGCGAAAGGGCGGTTCATACGTTTCGTTGCCCGCTGTCTTGACGCCTTTGGTCGCCAGCGTGCCGCCGCCGTAGAAGTCTTTCAGCTCGTCCCATTCAAAGGTTTTGGCGTGTGCCCGATCGTCGCTGTGGCGATCGGCCTCAAGAAACACCACTGGCATGCCGGACACCTGACCCATCAGGCGCGAACGCCCGGCCTTGGTCGATTTCATCGGGTCGAAACCCTCATAACCTTCGCGGCCGAGCAGTTTCCACAGCAGGTTGAGCAGGGTGGTTTTACCCGCGCCCGCTTCACCGGTGGCTTCCAAAAAAGGGAAAGACTGGTACCGCGCGCGGATCTGTTCGCAGAACAGCGAGCCAAAAAAGAACACCAGTGCGACGAAGCCCTGGGCGCCGAAACAGGTCCACAGCAACTGTACCCACTTCTCGTTGAAGTCTTTGCCATCGCGCTGCAGCTTGATGGGTACGCCTTTCTGCAGCGTTTTCAGGCGCAGCTTGCCGAACTCGAAATAGTCTTCGCTGTTGACCTTGTAAGTGGTGCCATCCTTGATCGCGAGGTCGCCGTAGACGTAGCAGGCGTATTCCTTGCTGTAGCCGACGTAGTCGATGGTCGATACGGTTTTGATGCCAAACAGCTGATCCTTCATCAGCTTGTCGAGCTGCTGGCCGCTGCCGGTGAACATGGCGCCGGCGGCCATGCCGAGCAGGCGTTTCTTGAATTCACTGGCCGCAGACAGCTGACCGCTGGTGAAGGTGTTTTTCACACTCTCGGAGTCATGGGGGAAGTCCACGCGCAGGTAATACCAGGACTCGTCGGTGACTTCGTTGCGCTGGAAATACAGGGCTTGCGGGTAGCAGTTGGCAATCTCCACGACGCTGCCGGACTGCTGCAGTGCCTTTTCGCGCTGTTGCGCCTGGTTAAGCAATTGATCGTCATGGTTCTCGCTGTCCTCGATGTCGGACATGGCGCGGTTGAACTTCTCCATGTCCAACTTGAACCAGTACAAACGGTTGCCAAAGCCCAGGTGAAATTCGCCGCGTTTGTTCCAGTCGTACATCAGCAAGGCTTTTTCCGCTGCGCTCTCAGCCAGCAGCAGCGCACCCTGGTGGCGAGCCTGTTTGAGATCCGTAGCAATCTGCTCGGCGCGCTTGGCGTCATCCTGAATAAAGCTCCAGCGCTGGTGCATGTCGTTCCAATCAGCCTTGCGTCCGTCGCGTTGCGGAATCAGTGCTGATTCGCAGACGAAACCCAACGCGCGGGCATCGCGGACCCAACGTCGGGTGTAGGCGTTGGCGCTCGGCTCGTTGTCCAGCGCCCATACCAACTTGGGTTGCTTGCCGCCCTCGCGGGTCTTGATGAGGGCTTTGAGCGAGTCCGCAGGGAACGCGTTAGACGACATGGCCGACACCGCCGCGATGTCGTTATGCACCAAAGCGATGGCATCGAAGATGCCTTCGACAATCCACAGCTCCTTGACCTCAAGCAGGTCGACGCAGGGCGGGCACCACCAAACGCCGCGATAGCTGTCCTTGGATTTGAAACGCGCCTTCATCTTGCCGAAACGGTGCGGCTGATCGATCAGACGTTCCCACCAGCCGCCTTTTTCCAGAGCAAAACGCACCGTGGCGCTGCCGGCGTTGTGTTCAGGCGAATAGAAGCTTTCTTGTGTGAACCAACCTTGGATCAGTTCGAACCGAAAGCCTCGAGCGAACTCCAGATAAGCCCGGGCAGTGGCATTAGGGTGCTGGTCCGTCGCCGGCGCACGCTTACTCCAGTCTTCAAACAGATCGTCGTACAGCTCTTTCACGTGCAAGGTGTGGCCGCACTTTTCAGGACGTCCACAAATCACCATCCATGGCGTATCGAACCGTGAATACAACTCCTTTTTCTTGCACTTGGGGCAGGTGCCCCCGCGCATGTAATCGGTGCCCACTCGGTGCTTGAGTCCGAAGTCGAACTGGAGGCGTTGCAGCACATCGTGGCGGAGATCTTCTTTCATGGTTACTTCACTGCTTTGAGGCTGAGGGAGAGGGCGGCCATCAGGCGTTTCTGCGCCGCCATCACCGGAGTTCTTTCGAGAATCGAGCTGTGCCGTTTTTCTTGCGGGACGTACCGGTATTCATCCGCGTACCAGTAGTCGTTGAGGCTCAAGCGGTACTGCTCGCGCATCGCAGCCAGCAGTGCTTCGGCTTCTGCGGGTGGCAGCTGGGTGGTCAGAATTACGGCGTTTCCCATCTTGAAACCTCGATTTCGGGCGCAGCTCACCCAAACCCACGGGATGCGGGACAGGCGTTGGTTTTGGGGTAGGTGTTACGAGTTGGCTAAGCGAAAGCGGCCGATGTCTGGCGCGTTGATGATTCGCTCATAGATGACGCTGACCGGTACGGCCCACTGTCTGCCGGTGGCCGGATCAACGATTACGGTGTGCGTCGACGTGCTGCTCTGGATGTTCAAGCGTTGCCGATCGCGTACAGCGACCATCGTGGTGCCCGCCAGATGGACGATCTTTTCGGCGACCTGCGTTTTCACGTCATAGTCTGCAACCAGGAACTGAACAGCCCGGCTGAACAGTTGCTGGTCGTCGCTCAGGTGTTCGCAGTGGTGACGCTCAAGGAACGACAGCGCAGCGTTCTGCAGAACATCTTGATATTCCGGTACTGCAGACAAATTGTTCATTGAGCTTTTCCCGCGCGGTAGAGAGCGATGGCAGCCAGCACTTCTGCGTGCCGGGCTGCTACGTGGAGGTTATGCGCGCCCATGATGAATTCGGCTTCTTCATCACTAATCGATCCGTCTTCAAGAGCGGCGGCGATTGCTTGATCAACGCAACCTCGCTTGGCAGAAACTTGAACGGAGCGTGCGTAAAGTTCGACGTTGTCCAGCGTTTCAGGATCAGCCATTGGCACGAACAGTCCCCCATACATCGAGGCAATGTAGTTGGGGAAGTGGTTCGTTCCACAGTCCTGCTCGAGCATGAAAACTTGGGTATCACTCAGAGGACTGCAACCCGCATTTTCGTAGGCATGGTTGTCGAATTTTTTGAGCTTCAGACCTAAGCGTGCTGCTGCAGCTTCGCGGCCGCCGTTATAGCTGCGAATGATCTCGCTCATGACTTCTTTGCGTGTGTCTAGGATTGGAGTTTTCAACTTCTACTTTTCCCTGTTTGCCCCTGCCGTTACTGTTCGATCACACCTTGCTTAACGCCTAGTAAAACGGCGGCTCGGTGTGCCTCCCCACGGCGACACTGGCTTTGGCCACTCAGCACCGCGTATACGGTGCTGGGACTCAAATCGTGAAGAAGTGCAAAGTCCTTCGCGGATTGCCCGCGCTTTTCTAAATCTTCCCGCGCTTTCTGGCGGGCTTGCTCGCTGATACTCATCTTCGGCATAGTGCAAATCCATGCAATTTCATGTGGTGTGAAATGCAGAATGATGCATCTTGATGCATTTGTAAATATTTGGGATGAATGATTTTGCATCTTTCTGAAGAAATTGGTTCTCGCCTGCAGGAAGAGCGGAAGCGCTGCGGCATGACACAGGGTGAGATTGCCGAGGCAATTGGGGTCGTGAAGCGAACCCAAGCGAATTACGAAGCTGGGACAAGCGATGCTCCCGCTCCGTACCTCAGCAAGGTCGCGCAGCAGTTCGGATTTGACGTTCCTTACATCCTCACCGGTATGCGTACAAACCTTGCTGAAAGTGCTCTGAACGAGACTGAAGACTGTTTGATTAAGCAGTTCCGCAGCATTCCAGAAGAAGACCAGAAGGCGATTCGCCGAATCCTTGAGGCCATGGCCGACGACGTCGCTCGGCAACGGTCTTAACTCGCAACAAACCCGTACAGGCATTGGGGTATCTCTTATTCCAATGCACTGGCGCGCCCCCCATAAAGTCCATTCTGCAATGCACTTTATGGAGTAGTTAGCATGTTGGATCGCAAGAAGAACGATCAAATCAACCTCGAACAAGCCGGGTCGGAAATCGCCGTACTCACGGACATCGAGCGTCGACTGATCGATCTGTATCGCCGGCTGAGCCGCGTAGAACAGCAGCAAGTTCGCCGCGTGGCCGAGATACTGGCAATCAACCCAAAGGAGAGCGCAGAGGGCTGACCGTCATTCTTTGAATGATCCCGATCGCCGGCGCTTGTACGTCGGCGATTTGTAACTACGCCACCGCCTGCGATCCCAACTGTTCGAAAAGCTCCCGCTGCTTCGCTCTGGGCATCTCGCGTAAGCGATCTATCAGCATCCGCTCGAACGTCTGAGATGACGGGCTGAGCGTGTGTGAAAACGTCAGATTTGCCACCCATGTGTGCCCGCACTTTGCGTCCAGGCATTGGCAGTACAGTTTTACAAAGGCTCTGGTTACCTCTTCCCGCGAGGCAATCCGGCCCTTGTGTCCGCAATTGCATACAACTCTCATTATGTCCCTCCCCAGGGGCAGCTGATCGCCACCATTTTGCCACAGCTTGTAGTGGCTTTTCTTTCTGCGGGCACTTCATGTAGTGATATCCGCTGCTTCTGGCGTGGCTTTCCAGCTAAAGCGCCTGTCTTCGCGAAGGGTGTCATTCAATTGGTTGAACAGCTGACAGATCGGCCGGATCTCGTTGCTCGTGTACACGCGATCAATCTTTTCGATGTCCCCGAAACCACCGGTGTTTTCCGGAATGATGCCGGCCAGTGCCGGGTTCATACGCCAGGCGGCGATGACGTCGTTTCGGGTGATGTTTTTCACCTTCTCCAGCTCGTCTTTCGCCTGAAAGTCACCGACGGGGATGATCTGAATCGCGTTTTCCTTGCCGTTAGGGATGTTCACGAACATCGAGCGGAAGTTGCCCACGCCCTTGCTGGCACTGATCTGTGCGCGCAGTTCGTCTTCGTCCTCTTCCGTCAGGTCGGGGTCGTTGGTGTAGAAGATATAACCGGCGTGCGCGCCGTTACTGTAGTACCGGCGACGGAACAGGGTCGCCGCCTCGTTGAGCAGCAGCGCCTGCAGACCGCCCAAGTAGTCGGGGATCCCGTAAATGTTCTGTTCCACGTCGTAGTCCAGAACGTGGGAGATCTCGTGCTGTTCGAACTCCATTTCCTTGTTGTCCGGCAGCAGCATCACAAACCCGCCGTCGACCTTTACCCGCATGTTGATGGCGGGTAGGTGCTGCAGCTCCAGCACCTGGCCGAATGCGTTGGTGTCGTTGTAGAAGTACGCTTCGCCAAACACCATGTAATCGAGTCCGGCGCGGCCCATCGTTTCGGTGCTGCAGCCGGCCGAGGGGATGAACTCACGCAGCAGCAGGTTGCGCTTGAATTTCGGAATGGCGCCGTGGTGGGCATTGGCCCGCAACAGCTTGGCCAAGCCAACCCGGGAAACGGGAGGCTTGTAGATTTTGCCGTCGTCGCTGGGGAACACGCCCACGTATTCGCCGATGTTGCCGGACAGCACCTGTTCCGGCTCCCCGAACGTAAACGAGCGCATTGGCTGTTGCTGTCGTTGGGCTACGTGTTGCTTGCTGCGTTTGCGGTTGGCCATGGCTGGTCTGATTACTCGTGACGTAGCGGCTGCGACGCCGCTTGTTGGTGTTCAAAGGTTCGTTGGCCAGAGCGTGCATCACCGCCCAGGCAATGTCGGCGTGCCCGGTGGCATCGGTGCGCGAAGCGCTGTAGGTGATCTGGCCGCTGTTGGTGGCGCCGCGCTTGATGGTCAAGAACGCCTGCGCGATGTCCGTCCACCCGGCGTCCCACTCGATTCGACTGCCTTGGATCGTGTCTTGGGCTTTGAGCACCAAGGCGTTTTTCGCCTCAAGGCTGTAGTGAATGGGCGTTGCCTTGGCGTAGAAGTCGCGCACCAGGTCGAACACGCCGTAACCCACGCCAGTGACGTCGATGCCGATATGCTGGACGTTGAAGCGTTCGGTCAGTTTCTTGACCTGTGAAGCCTGGTAGGTGAACGAATGGCCACGCCAGCTGTGCTTCTCCAGAATGCGGAACTTCGCGCCGGGTTCAAGCGGCGGTGCGATGACCACGCAGGTGGCGTCGTCGCGTGTGCGGCTCGGGTCGTAGCCCAGCCAGACCGGGCTGTTGCCAAACGGTCGATCAAGGTCTGGGTTGTAGTCCTCCCACAACGACAGATCCGAATAGCAGCGCTCCAGATCCTTGAGGCTAAATGCGCTTTGGGTGCTGTCGATGAATTTGCAGTAGAACAGCTGCTGAAATTTGTCTTCGTCGTACTCCAGCTGCAGCTGCTCCAGGTCGAACAGATCGCAGCCGCCGGCGATCGCATCGTCCAGGGTGATCGTCTTGCGCCACTGGCCGTCTGGACACAGCGCGCCCTGCGTGTAGGCCGCTTCGCTGGGCCACACACCGCCGGCCTTCTTGCCGCGTTTGCTGTTGCGAAATTCCTCGCCCGACCAGAACGGATACGCCTGGTGCGACACCGCGCTGGGCGTCGAGAAATAGGTTTTGCGCCATTTCTTGTGGGTCCCCATGGCGCTGGCGACGGTGCTGAGTTTTTCGAAATCTCGAATCCAGAAATATTCGTCCACATAGACGTGGCCGTGATAGCCCTGGGCGGTGCTGCTGTTGGTGCTGAGAAAGCGCAGTTCGGCGCCGTTACTGAGCGTGATCGGGTTGCCGGTCAGCTCGATATCAAACCACTGCTTGGCAAACTGGATGATGTAGCTGCGAAAGATCTCGGACTGCGATCGGCTGGCAGACAGAAAGACCTGGTTGTCACCGCTCAGCACGGCGTCCATGAACGCTTCGCCGGCGAAGTAGTAGGTCAGGCCAACCTGCCGGCTTTTGAGGATGTTCCGGACACGGCGTGTCAGTGGGTTCTGCTTCGCCTCGAAAAGCTCTTTCTGATAGCCGTACATCTTCGAGATGAATTTATCGAGGAAATCCACTTCGGTCAGGCCGCTGATGTCGTTCTTGGCCTTCTTTTCGCGCTTCTTGGCGCCGCCTTCGCCCCGTTCACGGCGTTGACCAGGCTGCCGTTCGCGGGGCTCGTCCGGACGATCAGACGGCAGCGCCGGCGAAGGTTTCGCGGACAGCTTTTTCAGGCGTTCAAGCAGGCCGGTCAGTCGCTCCAGCTCGTCCAGTTCGGCTTTCGTCAGCGGATCGACTTTTTCCAGGATCAGGGTGATGCGCCGATTGACCGCGCTCAACGGTTCTTCATCCGTGAGCATGTCGTCCCAGCCGCCTTGGCGGATCCAGTAGTAGACGATGCGGATATTGGGCAGCTTCAAATGCGCCTGTATTTCCTTTACCGAACAGCGGCGCAGGTAGAGGCGTTTTGCGGCTTCTTTAACTTCGGTCGGGTAGTTCATGGTCCGCAGTCTATGCGGCGAAAATCCCGGAAACGCGGGGTGAAATGCTGCAATTCGCCTATCTGGCGGAAATAGGAGAACACTGAATTTCAACCGTTTGTTTGACGGTAAACGGCTCCCTATCGTGGCGGCTCATTCAACGATTGAGCGCAGTCACCACTCATGCCCCGTTCCCTTGTCTCCTACTGGAAACGTGTTGCCACCAGCGGCCCGACCGTCGATGGCCGCGAGATTCTTCCCCAGGAACTGCGCGACATCGCCGAGACCTACACGCCGGCCAAATACACCGCTGTGATCTGGTGCGACCACGAGCGTTGGCCTGGCTCTCACGGCACCGTATTCGCCGTGCGCTTGGTGGAAGAGGGCGACGATCTGGAGCCGGGGCAAATTGCCCTCGAAGCGCAGCTAAAACCGAACGATCGCCTGCTTTATCTCAACGATCAAGGCCAGAAGCTCTTCACCAGCATTGAAATCACCCCGAATTTTGCTGGCAGCGGCAAGGCCTATTTGACCGGTCTGGCGGTGACCGATTCGCCGGCCAGCCTCGGCACTCAGGAACTCTACTTCTCCAACCGTACCAGCCGGGCTGCGTACTACGCCGCATCCCAGGAACTCGGCCCACTGCGCGACACCGAGACGCAGGGCGAGATCGGCCGTCTGGCCGCCATGTTCACCCGCCTGTTCAAGCGTTTCGGTATCGAAGACAGCCCCGCCGAAACCACTCCGCAAACCCCAAACGAGAGCAAACCCCCAATGGATGAAGCTACCGCCACGGCCCTCAAAGCCCTGCTGGCCCAGCTGCTGGTTGTCGCCGCCGGCATTCAAGCCGTGATCGAGCCTGCTGCAGAAGACGCACCAGAACCCGATCAAGCCCCGATCGATGATGTCACTGAGGCGGTGGACGAGATCGTCACCACGGCCGAAGAAGAGCGCGAATTCAAGCGCAACGGCGGCGGAAACAAAGCTGTGCTGGCAGCGTTGACCAGCTTGCAGAAGCAGTTCACTGAACTGAAAAACACCAGCAACGGCCGTCAGTTGCCGCGCTCTGCTGGCCCCGCTGATAAATCCAAAGTACGGGTGCTCTGATCATGGCCCGTTCCCTGAGCGCTTACGGCGCCAAGATGTACGCCGAAATGCAGCTGGCGATCGCCGAAACCTACGGTGTTCCGCTGTCGAGCAAGATGTTTTCCGTTGAACCGTCGATCGCCCAGGAGCTGAACGACGCCATCACCGCAAAGGCCGATTTCCTGCAACGCATCAACGTCATTCCAGTGACCGAGATCAAAGGCGAGAAAGTGTTCATCGGCGTGTCCGGCCCGGTCACCGGTCGCACCAATACCAAGACCACCGATCGCGAAGCGAAGGACGCGTCGGAGCTGGATAACAGCACCTATGAGCTGTCGTCGACTGAATCTGACGTGGGCCTGCCGTACGCGAAAATCGACGCCTGGGCCAAGTTTCCGGACTTCCACCAGCGTTACTCGGCGGCCGTGCAGAAACAGATCGCCCTGGATCGCATCATGGTCGGTTTCCACGGTTTGAAAGCGGCTGCGCAGACCGACATCGAAGCCTATCCAATGCTGCAGGACGTCAACAAAGGCTGGCTGCAGCAGCTGCGCGAGCAAGCGCCTCAACAGGTTCTCAAGGAAGGCAAGGAAGCGGGCAAGGTGACACTGGGTCCGGATGGCGATTACGCCAACCTGGACGCCCTGGTACATGACACCAAGCAGATGGTGGACGAACGTCTGCGCGACGGCGGCGACCTGATCGCCATCATCGGCACCGACCTTTTGGCGGCGGACAAAGCGAAGCTGTACGCCAAGCAAGGCGACGTGCCGACCGAGAAAGAGCGCATCGAAGATGCCCAGGTGATTGCCACCTATGGCGGTCTGCCGAGCTTCAGCGTCCCGTTCTTTCCGGTCAACGGTGTGCTGGTCACCAGTTGGGACAACCTGTCGATCTACTTCCAGGACTCCAGCTGGCGCAAGCAAACCGTGGACAACCCGAAACGCTCCCGCGTCGAGGATTACAACAGCCGCAACGAAGGCTATGTGATCGAGCAGCTGGAGAAAATCGCGCTGACCGAGAACGTGGAGCTGGTGAAGTGAGCCTGGCTCTCGCACACAAGCGCCGCACTTTGGCTCAGGGAACCGCTGCAGTGGTTGCTGCTGCAGCGGCACCGCTGGCGTATTCGCCGGCGGAAGCCTTGAGCAGCCCGGCCAACGCGAAAAAGCACCTGCTGCTGATGGAAGCCTCGCTGGATCAGGATCTGCAACGCCTGAGCGAAATCAAGGGTCTTGCCGGGCGTCAGGCGCTCAAGCGTGAGGAACTGCTGCCCAAATATCAGGACTTCATTCAGCGCTACATGGACTCGGGCTTGGTGATGCCGAACCGCGTCCTGGTCCAGGTGATGGTCTGGCTGTTCGACACCGAGCAGTTCGAAGATGGCCTGGCACTGGCTGACTTTGCGATCGGGCAGGGGCAGGAGATGCCCGAGCGGTTCAAGCGGCGCGACGTGCAGACCTTCGTTGCCGACGCGGTAATCGATTGGGCTTACGCGGAATACAACGCCCAGCGCAGCCCGGAGCCATACCTGTCTGACCTGCTGCCCCGCGTCGACGGTGAGTGGGAGCTGACCGAGCAAATCCCGAGCAAGTACCACAAGTTGATCGGCATGCGCGCCATGGAGGCCGAGCAGTGGGAAACCGCGCTCCAGCACCTGGAGCGCTCGACCGAGCTGTACGCGAAAGCCGGCAACGAGACGCGCATTGCGAAGTGCCGCAAAGCGATCGCCAAACAAACATCCGCCGTCACCGGCGCCCAATAACCGACTACCCCCCCCAGCGGGGAACTGTGGACGTGTGTCTGCCATTCATGGCCAGCCCCATGGAAAACAGTCTCCCCGCCCTATTTGAGCGGTCAGCAATGAGCTTTTCCGGTAAACCCACCACGTTTGTGGAACAGATGATCGAGAACGACGGCTTTTGGCCGGATCTGTCTGTTGCCGAATTCCAGAAAGGATACCGCCTGCCGGCGGAGTACCTGGTGGACATGCTGGCCGCTGACCTGACCATGGCAATGGTCGAGGTCAATGCCGATCTGGCAGAGCTGAAACAACGCTGGCGAGCCCTTGGCGTAAACAGTGTCGAGGTTCCCGATCCGCTCAACCTCCCGCCGAAGCAGATCAAGGTATGGCCATTCATCCAAACTGATCAGAACCTTCTGCCTGATAACGCGTTGAAGCTGAAAATCTACCGTCGCGCCGTGTACTGCCGGGCCAAGGCGAGCGCGTTACAACAGTTCGCCACGGTGACCCGCCGCGAAAGCGCAGAGAACACGGGCAAGGAAGCGCCGGAACGAGAAAGCACGTTCCTGGCATTCAGCCAAGCGGCAGTGCGCGCCTTGCAGGGCCGTGGCCGCATCACGGCGGCGCTGCTATGACCAAGCTCCAGGGGCTGACCGCCTACCTGCAGGAACGCCGTCTGGTCGAACCCGAACAGCTCGACAGTTTCACCGAGCAGGTGAAGCTTGCACTGATCTGGAAGCCCGACGTCGACGGGATGCATCTGGGCGACATGCACTATCGCGCCGTGATCGTCTTGGAGCGCTTCGCCGACCATCCGGCGCGGCTGATGGCTCTGGTGGGCAGTTGGCTGGAAAACCACGACGCCAACCGCGACCGTCACGAGCTGCCGGCGCCGGAATTTCTTGTCGAGCCGGTCGACAACGACCTGTTCGACGTGGAAATCACGCTGGAGTTTGTCGAGCCGCAGTATCTGGCCGAGGACGTTGCCGGCGAGATCCAGGCCTTTGGCAAAACGTGGGCGTTTGTCCCGTTTGACCTCTGGGTCGCCGAGCGCGGCGAGGTGGCCACCGATGGCCGGCCGTAGCACGTTCGAACTCGACATTCGCGGTCGTTTGGGCGTTCGCGAGCAGTTGGCATTGCTGAGCCTTCCGCCGCAATTGCGCCGCCGCTTGCTGAACCAGGTCACCAAACGCGTGCGCACGATGAGCCGCAAGCGCGTGCGTGAGCAGAAGAACCTGGACGGCACGCCGTTCGCCCCACGCAAAGGCGACGGCAAGGGCAAAAGGAAGATGGAAGCCGGTCTGGCCAAGTTGATGGTGGTCACCCGGGTAAGCCCTGATGAAGCGGAACTGGGGTGGAAAAACGCCCTGACCCGATGGGTTGCCGCGCAGCAACACAACGGCGTCAGCGAACGCCGTACCGCTCAACAGATGCGCCGCTGGAACAAGATCCCACCGGGTTTGGCAGCCACCGACAAGCAGGCCAAGCGCCTGCGCCGGTTGGGCTTCCGCGTGCGCCAAGCGGGCAAAAAGACACTGACCCGGCCGTCGGTGGCGTGGATTCAGGAGCATGTGAACTACGCCAAAGCCGGTTTGCTGATCCGGATCCTCGACGACCAGCGCAGCGAAAGCACCGGCGCGCAGAGCTGGGAAATCACGCTTCCGAAACGCCAGTTCATCGGCGCCGAAACCGAACGCGAAACCAATCTCCTGATTAACCAGGTGTTGCAACAAATCCTAAATTCACCCCGCTAACGAGGCACTGCATGGCACTCGGTCAAGTCACCGTCGACAATCTCAATCTAGGCCAGGGCGCCGTGACTGAGGTTGAGCGTTACTTTCTTTTCATCGGCCCAGCCGCCAAGAACGTCGGCCAGTTCATCCCGCTGAACACCGATAGCGACCTGGACGCCGCGCTGGGCGTTCCAGCGAGCGACCTCAAAACCCAAATCGCTGCCGCGCGGCAGAACGGTGGTCAGCGCTGGGCCTGCATCGCGGCACCGATCGGCGCCGAAGGTGACTGGGCCACTACGCTGGAAAAGACCCAGCAACAGGGCGTGTCCGTCGAAGCGGTGATCATCACCAAGCCTGTAGTGAAGGCTGACGAGCTGTCAGCGATGCATGACGCAGCCGTCGCCCTGAACAACACCTACGGCCGCCGAGTGTTCTTTCTGGCGAGCAGTGTCGGCATCGCCGTCGACCAGACATGGGCGCAGTACCTCACTGAGCAAAAGGCCTTGGTGGCAAACCTCGCCGCGCCGCGCGTAGCTGTAGTGCCTCAGTTGCATGGCAACGATTTGGGCGTGCTGGCTGGCCGCTTGGCCAATGCGGCGGTGAGCATTGCTGATAGCCCGATGCGCGTAGCCACCGGTGCCGTGCTGGGACTTGGCGAGGTGCCTGTCGATAGCGAGCTGACCCCGCTGCCGTCCGCGGTGCGCACTGAGCTGGACCGCGCGCGGCTGTCCGTGACGCAAACCTACCCGGATTACCCAGGCGTGTACTGGGGTGACTGCAACATGCTGGACACCCCCGGCAGTGACTTTCAAGTCGTGGAATACCTGCGCATCACCGACAAGGCCGCTCGCCTGATTCGCCCGCTGCTGATCCGTCGCGTCGCCGATCGCCGATTGAACAACACGCCCAACAGCATGGCGGTGAATACCAACCAACTGATGGCGCCGCTGCGTGCCATGGCCAAGTCCATCAAGTTTGCTGGCGAAGTGTTCCCCGGCGACATCGAGCCGCCGAAGGACGGCGACCTAGTGCTGGAATGGCTCAGCAAAACCAAGGTCGCGGCCTACATCAAGCTCAAACCCCTCAACTGCCCGAAAGACCTCACGGCGAACATCGCCCTCGATCTTTCCACCGACAAAACGGAGTAACGCCCCATGGCAAAGATTGGCGGCAAGAACTTTGACGTGAGCCTAGGCGACATCGCGCTGCACGTTGAGAACTGCACCCTGGACATTACCGACAACTCGGCAGTGGCTCAGACCCGAGGTGTTCCAGACGGCTACGTGGACGGCGACGTGGCCGCTGCCGGCGAACTGGAGCTGGATACCACCAACTTTCAACTGCTGATCGATGCAGCGCGCTCGGCCGGTAGCTTTCGCGAGCTCAAGCCGTTCGACGCGGTGTTCTTCGCCAAAGCCGGTGGGGATGAGGAACTGCGCGTGGAAGCCTTCGGTTGCAAGGTGAAGGTGTCCAGTCTCCTGGCGATCGACCCGAAGGGCGGCGAAAAGACCAAGCACAAGGTGCCATTCGACGTCACCAGTCCGGACTTTATCCACATCAACGGCGTGCCGTACCTCGCTGCCGTTGAGATCGAAGGTATTCGCTGATGGTGGACTGGTTCGATCGCGCCCAGGAACTGGAACAGCGCCAGCGTGACCAGGCCATCAAGGCCCAGCTGCTGAAGCCTGTGCCGCTCGGGCCAAGCCTGACCCATTGTCAGGACTGCGACAAAGAGATCCCGCCGGCGCGCCAGGCGCTGGGCGGAAAAACGCGGTGCGTCCCGTGCCAAACGGGTTTTGAGCAGAGTAATCGTCGATGACCACTGACGCCGTGCGCCTCGGAGCGCTGGAACAGAAGTTCGCTGTCTTCGAACACCGCTTGGGTGAGTTGGAAGACCGGCATGAAACCGTCCCGACCCGTGTCACCAAGTTGGAGCAGGGTTTCGAGCACATGGCGGGGCAGCTGTCTGAGCTGAACGCCGGCCAGCAGACCCTGACGGTCGCGGTGAACGACATCGGCGCGAAGGTTGGCCGCTTGCTGACCATCCTCACGGTGGTCGCTTCCGTGCTGCAAATGGTTGTGCCGGCACTGCTGCGGGTGTGGTTTCCATGAGCCTGCGCGGCCGGATTCAAGCTGGCGCGCTCGCGCTGGCCAGCGCTCCGCTGGTGATCTTCCTGGGCACTTGGGAAGGCCGTGGTCAGAACACCGTCTATGCGGACAAGTTGGCCAGCGGACTGCCCACTGTCTGCAAGGGCATCACCCGGCACACCAGCCCGTTTCCGGTTGTGGTGGGTGACTACTGGTCACCAGGACGTTGCGCGGAGGTGGAGCAACTGGTGATCCGCAAAACCCAACTGCAGCTGGCCGACTGCATCACCAACCCCGATGTGGGCCAGAACACTTTCGACGCGCTGACCAGCCATGGCCACAACGTTGGTGTGCCCAGCACTTGCGCCAGTCGGGCGGTGGCATTGATCAATGCCGGCCGCATCGCTGACGGCTGCAGGGCGTTGGCCTGGGCACCGGACGGCAAGACACCGGTATGGGCGTATGTGACCGACGCCGAAGGCCGCAAGCGCTTCGTTCAAGGCCTGCACAACCGCCGGCTGGCTGAAATGGCGCTGTGCCTGCGATGAGCCTTTCCCCATTGCGCCTGGCGCCTTTGCTGCTGGTGGTCCTGCTGGTGTGGGTGGCGTTCGATCGGGTAACCGATCAGCGCGACGACGCCAGGCGCGAGCGCGACAGCGCGCAATGGGAAGCGAACGGCCTGCGTGAAGCGGCCCGAATCAGCGGCGAAATGTTGGCCGATCGGGACGCGATCGACCAACGAAATACTCAGGAATTGACCGATGCGCGCACCAAGAACGATCGCCTGCGCGGCGCTGTTGACGATGGCACTGGCCGGTTGCACGTTCGCGCCGCCTGTCCCGCCGGTGGATCTGTGCCCGCCACCGCCGGCGCCGCCCGCGTGGCTGATGCAGAGCGCCCCGAACTCGCAGCAGACGCTCGACCGGATTATTTCACCCTTCGGGATCAGCTCGCCGTAAGCCGGCAAATGATCCTCGGACTGCAGCAATACGTCCGGGACGTGTGCCAGCGATCGCCAGCGCACCAGGACACCACTTTACCCAACCTCAACAAGAGAGCACCCCAATGAGCCAAAACACCGAAATCACCCTGGAAGTCGGCGAAGCGGAATTCACCTTCACCCTCACGCCGGCGGACGTCACCAAGTACTTCAATGCCCTGACCCAAACCAACAAGGTGGCCCCGGGCAACAACCTGCTGATGACCACCGTTAAGCAAGAGGAAAAGGCCACGCTGAAACCGCTGCTGGGCAACCCGGTGATGGTGATGCAGATCGCCGGCGCGCTGCTCGAGGAGTACGCGCCCAACGTTGAGGTGATCGTAAAAAAGCGCTCGAGCACGCTGAGCGCCTAAGCGAAAACGGACTGGGCCAGTTAATGGCCCTGACGAACCGCTGGCTTCCTGGTACTGAACCCACGCCCGAGGCGATGGGGACGGCCAAGTGGCTGGAGGACGAACACTGGAGACGCATGGAGTTCGCCGTGGCTAACGGCATCGCCCTTGCGCTGAACGGGTAACGACTTTGGCAGACCGTAGCGCCAGCCTGGCTTTCATTCTGAGCTTGCAAGACAAGGTCACCGCGCCTCTGGGCAAGGTGAAAATGGGCTTCTCCGAGCTTGCCGATCAGAGTGAAAAACACATCAAGACGATCGGCATGGGCATCGGCGGCGTGACGGCGGCCGTTGTCGGGATCCGTGAGTCCATGGAACCAGCGCTGGAGGTCAATCGCGCCTTGGGCGACGTCCGATCGCTCGGCGTCGCCGAGGATGCGTTGTCAGCGCTTAATGCCAAGTCGCTGCAGTTCGCGGTGAGCTACGGCGAGAACGCAAAGGATTTTGTGGCCTCGGCGTATCTGATTGAAGGCGCCATCAAAGGCCTTGCCGGCAACCAGCTCGCGATCTTCACCAACACCAGCAACCTGCTGGCCAAGGCCACCAAAACCGACGCTGAAACGATGGGTGAATACGTCGGCACGCTCTACAACCTGCAGAAGTCCCAAGCGGACGCGATGGGGAAGGGCGCGTGGGTGGAAAAACTCGGCGGGCAAACGGCGTTGGCGGTGCAGCTGTTTCGCACCAGCGGCGCGGCGATGAAGGACGCTTTCAAAGAAGCCGGCGCGATCGCCACCACATCCGGCGTCGACCTGGCTGAGCAGATGGCAGTGATCGGCACGCTCAGCAGCACCATGGAAGGCGGCGACGCCGGCGGACGCTACAAGGCGTTTTTCGAAAACATCGGCGCGGCGTCGGACAAACTTGGGATGAAGTTCACCGACCAGCAGGGCAAGGTGCTGCCGATGATGGCGATCCTGGACAAGCTGCAGGGCAAGTTCGGTGATCTGACCAGCGCATCGGCCGGCGCCGAGTTGATGGAGGCTTTCGGCGGTGAGGGCGCCCAGGTGATCGGCGCGCTGGCCAAGGACACCGATCGGTTGCGTAACGGCATCGAGCAGTTGGGCAAGGTGCGCGGGTTGGAGAATGCCGAGCAGATGGCCCGGGCTATGGTGGACCCTTGGCAGCAGTGGGCCTCCCTGGTCGAGGTCATGCGTGTGGTGTTTGGCCAGGTGTTGATCCCGGTGCTGACGCCGTTCATGAACAAGATGGTGGATATCGGCAAAACCCTGGTCCGCTGGTCGCAGCTGTTTCCCAACATCACCCGCGTGATCGGCCTCACCGCACTGACGATCATGGGCATCGTTGGCGCCATGTCGTTGCTGACGTTGGTCGTTGGGATTTCGCGGATGATCTGGCTGGGTCTGGTGTCGGTGTGGAAAGTCGTCCAGTTGTTAAACCTGCGTACCGTTGCCGGCTTCGTGCTGCAGAAACTCGCGATCCTGGCTTACATGGCCGTGATCTACACCCTCAGCGCGGGCCTAGCGGTGGTGCGCGGCGCCATGTTGCTGTGGCAGGGCGCGATCTGGCTGGTCAACGCGGCGCTGCTGGCCAACCCGATGGTATGGATCGTGGTCGGTGTTCTCGCCTTGGTGGCGGTCATTGTTGCGGCCGTCCACTACTGGGACGAATGGACGACCGCTCTGATGAATACGGCCGCGTTCCAGTTCGTCGCCGACAAGCTCCAGAAACTGGCCGACTGGTTCAACTCTATGGGCGGTTGGTCAGGCATGGCCAAGGCGGCATGGGACAGCATCGTCGGCATTTTCACCAAGGCCGTTAACGGCGTGATCGAGCTGCTCAACAGCATCCCGGGCGTGAACATCGAAGCGCGTTTCGGCGGCATGCCAGAGGTGCCTGGTGTTGACGCTGCCACCAATGCCGCCGACACCGCCAACGCCGCGCAGAAAGCCCAGCAGACCATCAACGCGGCCATTCCCAGCCTTTCACCGGCGCGCCCTGCAGCGGTGCCGCCCGGTGGCCTGTTGACCAGCATCCAGAACACAAACAGCAGCCAAAACAAGGGCACGCATGTGGAGAACGTGAACATTCACACCAGCAAACCGATGAATCCGCTGGAAGTGGAAAACATGGTCGCTATGGCGGTGGGCGGATGAGCGAGTACGTAGACCTGTTGATCGTCAATAACGACCTGGCACTGGATCCGTCCCGCCAGCCGCTGCTGATCGATGACCGAGCCTGTATCGCCCAGGACATCGCTCACATGATCCGCGACAGCGGGCTGCTGGTGACGTTGGTCGCAGAACGCGATCGGCTCCGTCAGCGCGACTGCGTCCAGCAGCTGGAGCTGTTGGTGGAGGATGACCAGCGCCTGGTGCCGGGTACGGCGCGCATCACCCAGCAGGAACCAGGCGTCTACCTGGTCACTGCGAAAACTCTGAAATTTGGTTCGATTGAGGTAAGTCTGTGAGCCAGGTCGACTTTAAAAAAGTGATCGCCGACGCCGGCATCCCGACCACCGAGGCCGGCCTCAAGGCCGCGTGGGAAAAAGAAGTGGAAGCCCAGGGCGCCAAAGTGGCCAACACCAGCAGCTATTCGCCCTTCTGGCGAGTGATAACCGCACTGGTGACCAAGCCGGTGCTGTGGCTGTTGGATTTTATGTGCCTGACGGTGCTGCCCAATTTCTTCGTTAAAACAGCGGTAGACGCTTGGCTGGACACGCTCGCGTGGGCGGTCAACGTCGAGCGCAAAGGCGCTACCAAGGCACGGGGGAAATTGTTGTTTACCCGGGCTTTACCGGACGGTGTCCTGGAGCTGGAAAAAGGCATTGTGGTCCAGTCTGCCGCGATCAACGGCAACGTCTACCAGTTGATTACCACGGCGCCGGCGACATTCGTTGCGGGTCAGCTGCAACTGGACGTACCGGTGGAGGCGGTCGATTCCGGCAGTGGTTTCAACCTTGCCCCGGGCTACTACGCGATCTTGCCGGTGCCGGTACCGGGCATCATCCAGGTCGTGAACAAGGACGGTTGGCTGGAGTCACCAGGTGCGGATCCGGAGCCGAACGACCAGCTGCGCTTGCGCGTGCGCAACCAGTTCTCGGCGGTAAACCAATGGCACACCGACGCCGTGTATCGCGCCATGATTTCAGCCTTCCCGGGCGTGCGTCCGGATGGCGTCTATTTCGAGCACGGCGCCCCGCGTGGGCCAGGCAGTGCCAATGCCTTCGTGCTTTTCGATGCGGGTGTGCCGGCGGCGACTTACCTGGAGCAGATCAATTCGCATATCCGCGACCAGGGCAATCACGGCCACGGCGATGACCTGCTCGCCATGGTCATGCCCGAAGTCCCTGTGGACGTGGAAATGACGCTTTGGCCGCAGCCCAACCTGAGCGCCGAGCAGGTCGACACGCTCAAAGCTGAGGTCGAGCTGTTCATTCGTGCAGCGTTTCGAGAAAGCACGCCCCGCGACTATCAACCCACACTGACTTATCCACAGTCGCGTTTCAGCTTCAGTCGACTCGCGGAAGAATTGCACCAGCAGTTCGCCGATATCGCATCACTGCGGTTCACCCCCGGCGTCGACATCACCAGCGGATTGGACATTCCTCGGCTGGCCTCGCTCAAGGTGAACGTGCAATGAACAAACTGAAACTGCCGTTCTGGCTCGGTGGTACCGAGCTGTCGAAGTTGGTGGCCGCTGCCCAGGCATGGTGGGAAACCGCGACCGGCTGGCTGCGCTGGCCTTATTCGCAGATCGATCCCGATACCTGCCACCTGAATATTCTTGAATTGTGGGCCTGGCAGCGAGACGTGACGCGGTTCAAAGGCGAACCCGAATCCCTGTTTCGGCTGCGCGTGAAATACGCGTTTATCAACTCGGTCTACGCCGGCAGCACCGCCGGCTTGAAACGCATTTTTCTACGCCTCGGTGTGGGTTACGTCGAGATCGAGGAGCGTCAGCCCGATCGGGATTGGGACGTCGTGCTGCTCAAATTCAGCAACGCTCAGCTGTCTCTGAACCCCGAGCTGCTGCGTGTATTGATCCAGCAATACGGCCGAACTTGTCGGCGCTATGACTTCGTCACCATCACCCCCGTAGGGCTACAAATCGCCCTGATCGACTTCAACGACGACCAGCAAACGCTGGTCGCCAGCCTGTAGGAGCGCACCGTGAGCGCCAGTATTACCTTGGCCGGCGAAAGCCAAATCGCCCTGAAACAAAGCCTGCAACAGCCGCTGATTGTTACCCAGTTCATCTTTGCCAACGTGCCGGGGCTTGACCCGACCAAGCCGCTCGATCGCGCTGCCGGCAAGCCACCCGCTGAACAGATCGTCCACGTCTATACGATCCCGGAAAAAAATGCCGGCTACGTGAATCCGAACCAGGTGGTGTACAGCGCCCAGTTGGGATCGGATATTGGTGACTGGGATTTCAACTGGGTCGGCCTCGAAGATGCCGATGGCATCTTGTTCGCCGCGTCTTCGGTGCCCCTGCAGCAAAAGCGTAGAAACATTCCGCCGGAGCAGATCGGCAACAACGTCACTCGCAACTTTCTGGTGGCCTTTGACGGTGCGATGCAGCTCACCGGTGTGAAGATCGATGCCAGCACTTGGCAGCATGATTTCACGGTACGCCTTGCCGGCATCGACGAGCGCGAGCGGCTGAGCAATCGCAATCTCTACGGACGAGCGTTCTTTTTCAGTGACTCGTTGATGTTCGAAAAAGCGGAGACCGGTTACCAGATCAACGGTGGCACGGCCTACGTCGAGGGCATTCGCGTGGCGATCGCGAAGGCAGAGGCCGTCCAAGAAGTTATCCCAGTAGGCAAGATCTGTTTAGACGTTTGCCTGGAGCGCCAGTTGAACGACCGGGTGGCTGTGTGGAAAGTGGTGTTTGGTGAACAAACCGACTATACCGACGCCGCTGGTGTGCGCCATTACTGTGTACCAATCGCCGATTTCGTATCGCCAACCAACATCGTGGACTTGCGCGATGCCGAGCCCGTCGGCGGTGCGTTGATCAAATATCTCGCTTCTCGTACCGGCGACTATCCGTTACTGCGCGCCCGGGCCACGACCAAGGCAGACGTCGGACTCGGCAACCTGCCCAACGCAATCAGCGACGACCCGGCCACCAACAGCAGCGAGATCTTGGCGTCTACGGCCGCGCTGAACAAACTGCAGAAACAAGTCGGGGATTCAATGACCGGCATGGTGGCGGGTTTCGCCATCTCTTGGGCGCCCGAAGGATGGCTGAAGTGCAACGGTGCGGCGGTATCACGCACAACCTATGCGCGACTGTTTGCATTGCTCGGCGCGCACTACGGCGCTGGCGATGGATCAACGACTTTCAATCTGCCCGACATGCGCGGCTTGTTCCCAAGAGGTTGGGACGACGGTCGCGGTCTCGATGCAGGACGAGCCTTCGGCTCTTATCAGGACATGTTGATTCAATCTCACAACCACGGTGCGTCAGCGGGTGCCGTTGGCGACCACGCCCACTCCGCATGGACGGATGCGCAAGGCGAACACATTCACTCCGCCTGGACCGATGTGCAGGGCAATCACCAACACACCGCCCCCCGCGCGCAAAACAACAATGTCGGTGGCGGTAGTCCTAACTTCACGACAGCAAACCTGCAGAACGGCACCACGGCACCGACCGACTGGGCGGGTGCTCACGCCCACAACATTGGTATGGGCGCTGCCGGCGCCCACGGCCACAACGTGGGGGTAGGCGGGGCGGGGAGTCACAGCCACGCCATCACTGTTGCCGCAGCCGGCGGCGCCGAGACACGTCCACGAAACCTGTCTCTCCTTTTCTGCATCAAGTACTGAGGTCGAGCATGACTGAAAAAATTGTGTACCAAACTGACCACCTTGGCATTTTCATTGGAGCCGTAACGGCCGATGAATCGCCGCTGGAGCCGGGCGTATATCTGGTTCCTGGTGGTTGCGTCGAAGTGACGCCGCCTGCAGTACCGGAGCAAAAAGCTGCGTGGTGGAACGGCAAGGCCTGGCAGTTGGTGGATTACTTCGGCGGCGTCGTGGTGTACAGCATCGTTACCGGTGAGGCGCGAACGTTGGAAGGCTTCGAAGCCGTGCCAACGGGTTACACCATGAAAAAGCACGGACCGAATCAGGTCTGGAAAAATGGCGGCTGGGTAGACGATATCGAAGCGGTTCTGGCGACCCTGCGTGACGAGAAGCTGCAAGCGATCGCGACGGGCTGCGCTGGCTACATCGCTGGCGGTTTTACTTCCCAGGCATTGGGCGAGCCATACCGCTACAGCAGCGCCATCGATGACCAGGTGAATCTCAACGGCCAGGTGCTGTTGGGGCTCGACGACGTCTACCCCTGCTATGACATCGACCAGGTGCTGGCCTTCCGGCCGCACACCATCGCCCAGTTGCAGCAAGTCAGCCTTGATCTGGTTCGGTTCCGACGAGCCGCGCAGCAGCATGCCGAGGCGTTACGCCTGGCTGTGGAAAAGGCGCAAAAAGACAAAAACCTGAAAGCGATGAAAGCCATCCGCTGGACTGCGCCGGCATGACCTGGGCACCGGTGACCATGCGCTGGCCAGAGCAGGCCACTCAGTGGCTGGGCGGGCTGTCAGCAGCCAAGGATCTGGCCGGCGGCGAACTGGCCAGCACCGCCGAGCGCCTGGCGAGTCTGAGCGGGCTGGCCAACACCAACCCGGGGCCAGTAGGTGATATGGCCAAAAGCGCGATCGCGGCCGGACGCAAGGCGCTGGCCGAGCAAATGGACCAAGTGCCTGCGTGCCTGGTGGTAACGCCGTTTCAAAACGGTGTGGGGCAGGGCGCGGGGTATCAGCGATTTCTGTCAGCGCCGAATGCGCTGGAACATCTCGCCAAAAAACTTGAGGACGCCAGCGACAGCGGGCGCCCGAGTGGGCCGCAGTACGCACTATCGATCCTGTTTTTGGCGACACGCCTTGAGCAGCTGGCCAGCAGCTTGGCGCGGTTCAATGCTTTGCTGCCGATCCCTGACCTGGTGCGAACCGAGCGCCGTGCGCAACACCTGGTGAAACTGGAAATCGAAAAGTGGGAGATCCCCGGCGCCGGCACGCTTCCGCGCTGGCAGGGTTTGCCGCTTGAACGTTGCACGGTGGTGAAAGCTGCCAAGCAGTCCATGGCGGGGCAGTTGGCGATGCTGGAAGGCTACGCGGCCGACAGCTCGCCGTTGGCCGATCTGGCAACGCTGGCGGCACGCAAGAGCGCTCAGCAACAGGGACGGGACAAGCAACTGGCTGACCTGAAAGACTTGCTGATCGGTGGCAACCCAGACGTCAGCATGCGCGCGCGAATGATCGGCCCAGGCACCGCTGGCGAATTGCGCCGCGAACTGCTGGCCGGCGATGCGCCTGGCCACGAATGGATTCAATGCGCGGGCTTGCTGTTGGTGGGTAGCAAAGAAGGGCTGAGCTTCGTGCAGGAGCTGGTCGGCCTATGACGCTGCTACTCGACGGGCAAAAAGTCCAAGGCAAGAACCTCAAGGTCACGGCCAATCTGCGCATTGAAAGCGGCGATATGTCCGGACAGACGAGCAACACCGACAAGGCTCACAAAGGGTTCAAGCCCAAAACGCTGGCTGTTTCGCTGATGATTCCCTTCGCGGATAAAACCCAGCTGACGGAACTGCTGCGTTTGGCTGAATCCACCGCCGGCGGTGGTCAGCTCCATCTGTACCGGATTGTGAACGATACGGCCGAGGCCTTCGGTGTGCGCCAAGTGGAGTTCTCCGACGGTGTCAGCGCTCGGGAGGCGGACACGCTGAAAGCATGGCTGGTGCAATTCACCCTGAGCGAGCGTGAATCGAACCCGGAGAAAGTCGAAGGCCGGCGCGCCGGCAACAAGGTCACCGCGCAAGGCGCTCCCGGCAGCTCAGTCGGTGACGCCGGTGCCGGCAACGGAGAATCAACCGGCAACGATCCCTCGCTGAGCGGCTTCGAAAAAGTGCTCGGGCGTGTGGACAAGTGGCTTGGCGGGAGTGAGCCGGCGTGAAACTGCACAAGATACTTTCGATCAATGGCGCGCCGATCGCACTGGTCAAGGAGGACGTGCGGTTAGACGCCAGCAGCCCCGGCCGGGCGAACTTCACAGTCCAATCTCCTATGCCGCTGAAAGGGTTGGTGACGCTGGACATAGGCTACAACGAGGGCACGCTGCAACGGCACTTCATCGGCTACGTCGAGCGCTGCACGGCCGCCAACACGGTCGAACAGGTGCTGTTCTGCCGTGAGCTGGCCGCCGTGCTGGCTAACCCGTTGCCGTTGAACCTGCGTCATGTGGACATGCGCGCCGTGCTGGCGCAGGTCAGCGAACAGACCGGGCTGCGCTTTCGTGTTCCCGATCGACCATATGCCAGCGTGAAGGCGCCGTTTTTTTACAGCCTCGCCGCTGGCTACCAGGCGATGGACAGCTTGGCCCGAGTCTTCAGCATTCCCGACTTCACCTGGCACCAGTTGGGCAACGGTGAGGTGTTCGCCGGCAGTTGGGCCGACAGTTTTTTCGGCGCCCGTGCGCCGCTGCAAATCCCCACGGAGCTGTTCGACGGCTACCAAGGTAACCAGAGCGCAATGGTCGCGGCCCTTCCCGGCGTGCGACCAGGTGCAACGATCAACAACGGCGAGCGTATCACCACGGTGGCGCTCGCCAATGACCAGATGGCCATCCGATGGACGACGCAATCCGCCGCGCTGTAGAGCGCCAATTCCCCGAACTCACCGGTGGTTACCACCTGCCGCGTTTTGCCCGGGTTACCGCCGTGGCCGACGCGCCGGCGGACGCCGGACTGTGCGACGACTTCCGTCCGCGCTACGCCGTCGACATCGAGTTGCTTGGCCCTGACGATGAACCAGACCCAGCCATGCCGCCGCTCTCTGGTGTTCCGTTACCGCTGCCCACCGGTGGGGAGGAAATGGGCATTTATGCCTTTCCGGAGGAAGGCACGCGGGTGGTGGTGTGCTTCGCCTACGGCCTGCCGAACAAGCCGTATATCCAATCGATCTTGCCGCACGGCCTGAGCATGCCGAAGGTGCCTAAAGGCGATCAGGTTTGGCAGCACAGCGCCGCTGCCCAGCAGCGCGTCGACGCCGACGGCAACTGGTTGCGCCAGACCGACGGAAAGATCCGTGATCAGGCGATTGAGCGCGAAGTGGAAGCCCTGGATAACCGCGAGCAGTTCCAGAGCCACACGCAGACGGTCGATGACCATTCGACCGAGGCCGTGGGTGGTGTGAAAAAGATCGAAGCGCTTGGCGCGCTCAAGCTGATGTCAGGAGGATCCGCAAGCCTGGCGGCGGTGGACGATCTGCACCAAGCGACCGGGCGGGATCTGAACGTGGTGGTGGGTCAGAAGTACAACGCCACGGTGGGTGGCGATATGCAGGAACGGATTGAAGGACTGCGAAAGAGCGTAGCTGGAATGAGTCAGCGGATGCAGGCGCCGAAAAACTGGATTGGTTCTGAAACTGTGAACCTTTTCAAGATCGTATGTGACACGCTCGATCTTTTACAGTTAATGAACTCAGCACTCGCGATCCATACGCATGGGGCAAGCCCAGTTCCTGTTAATGCATCTCTTTTTACGGAACAAGCTGTGCAAATCTCGAAGCTAGGGACAATGTTGAAAAGTGTTACGTCTTGATTACCTTGGCTGGTCGAGTTTAGTTGCTTTCAGTATAGGGGGCTGTAAAGGTCCAAAGAAAACTGTCGCTTTCGCGTTCTTTTTGTTTTGGGTCAATGAGCGATTGGAGTATTACTTTTTTTTGTTGGCTTTATTTTTAAGGTGCAGTGCTAGGCTCTGAAATCTGGTGAAAATGGTGCCGATCACGAAAGTTTTGAAAAGCCCGTGGTGGCTGATAGCTGCTTCCTCGTAGCTATCATAATCATTATAGTCATAACCTGCTCGCTCTACAGTTATAGTGCAGGATGCTGCTTTCGATGTTGCAAGAGCGCTTCGTAGCTCATCGGTGCTAGAGAAATCGTTCGTTGTTATCTTGTTGCCCATTATCGTGTAGGTTGCGTCACGGTAAAGTCGGTGTTCTTCAGGTGTTCCTACATTATCTGTAATGCTTACAATGTACTGCAGTGCGTCGCTGTAGTATTTTTCTTTGTGATATTTTTTTACCGGATGAACAGGGATGATGAAGTAGTTTTTTAGCGACTCTATGTAAATGTTCCAAATTGTTTTGTATCTTTTAACTATTGAGATTCCTTGTGGTGTGGCTATTACTAAAGTCTTACGCACCTTGTGGTCTGTAAGCATGGAGTCGATGGTGACTTTGAAAGTCGAAGAGATATAACCTGAAACACCTTCGTGGAAACCGATTTTAAGAGTTTCGAATGGGGCTACAATTCGTGGGGAATTTGAGTAGTCTACGAGTTCAAGATAGATATTTCTTCCGATCCTTAGATATATTGTACTTATCGTGGCAGCTTTGTCTTTAGTGTTTTCTATTATTACTTCCCCAACATAACTTTGATTGCTCCATACGCTACGGGATATTGAGAAGGTGCCGTAAAATTTTGAGCCTCTTTTTAATAGGAATTGATAGGCTGCGTAGAATAGAACGATTAACGCTATCGCCAAAGACAAGGCCGCGATGCCTAGCGATGAGATGGAAATAAGTAGGTTCAATGCTTCAGCGTCTGACATCTTTAAAATGTCAATTTTAGATATTTTACTGAATACATCTTCCATTGTGCTCATTCAAATCCCTCGTAGTTTCTCTGTCTTGCACAAATCTCAAATTGAGATGATTTGGTGCGTGTAGATTGATGTCGGGTTGTGATCCTAGTCGGCTCTAAGTGATTTTTCCAATAGGTTATTTTCTTTTTTAAAGTACAAGGTGATTGGGTCACTCGGAGTGAGGGATTGTATAGAAGTAATTAGAAGAAGTTTCGTGCATTACACCTAGAAGCTCTACACTGCCAGTCCCATCTTTTGGTTCAAGAGTAAATATCATTGGGAAGTTCGGTCTTATAGTGCCCGTCAGCGGTGCGCAAATTTTACTGCCGACTTCTCCTATGCCATCAATTGTGCGTTGTTGATCCGGGCCTGTATTTGCGGCTGCCGCGCCTTCTATCCAGAGAAATACATTTTCATAATGGTTTCTTAATAGAAACATGAATTTCGGGTTTGACTCCTGTAGATGAGATGCTTTGATGGTTACCTTTAGTTTCTTTGCAGGATCACCTGAGACACTGAAAGTGATATTCGAAAAATTTTCATGCTGGGGAGTATAGTTTGATTCGCCTTGAACTATTTTGATTATGCTCTCAATTGTGGAAGGCACCCCATGTGTAAACATGTCGATGTAACATTTTTGCATGATTATAGCGGGCATCGCAGATCCGTCTACGCGGATGGGGATGAATTGGACTTTTCCATTGGTTGCTTGATATAGCGCGCTTTGCCATTCTAACTTCACCATGTTGCTATTTAAACTTTTTTCAGTCACGAAAAATAGGACAAAGTCCGGAGATGTTAGGCCTTCGTTCATTTTTTCAATAATGCTGTCACCTGGTTTAATGGACCAAGCATCATAAAAAACGTTCTCCTGACCGAAAATCTTTCGAAGCTCAATTGCTACGGGTTCGACTAATGGCTTGTCATTGAAGTTGTGGCTTAAAAAAATGCTCGTCATTGCGATACCTCCATTTGTTCTATGAGCGATTATCCTAGCATCAAGCTACCGATTCAGTAGGTGAAGCGTCGAGCCAAGCTACAAAAACCGTCATTTGGCGGGTTCTCTTTTAGCGGGAGAGAAGTTCGTCGAAGCTAGATTCAGTCCTAAGCGGCCCCTCGAAAACCCAGCAGCGTATCGATTTTCCTTCAATGGAGCTGCCTTTCGGTCCGTTCGTTACGTACCGTGGCTGTTTACTCGCTTTCATCGCATTTCGCAGCGCCGAGTCGAAGTGCAAGACGATGCTGTGCTTTTCAAATAGCTTGGCCAAGTGTGGGAGTTTTAGATAAATCATCCCGCTCATCCACGGGGCGTGATTGTACCTTTCACCTTTACGATCCAAGATCTCTAGGGCATCCCATAACCGTTTGACTACATCGCAAGCACCCGGAGCGCTTAAGCCGATCGTCTCAAGTGCAGGCACAGACAGACCCAACTGCCGAGATATCTGTGCTAATTGTTCGTGCAATGCAACCCGCAAACCGTTGTCTCGGTTTCTGTGCAGCTCTTTCAATAGGGCTACTCGATGCCGTGAAAGAGCGATCTGTTGGCTGACATTTGGTGCCACAGAGCGCACGGCGCTGCCCTTCGTCCAGTAGTCCCACAGAACGTCGTCGCAGTCCTCTTGATACTGAAGGACTTTGTCGCGTAATTCGGGAGCAACTTTGTTTGGGCTGATGGAATAGAGCCAGGCGGGAAGCTTACGTAGCGGTAAACAGATCATGCCTCTGATTTTTCCATCCTCAGCAACCGTGTCGATTTCCGACACGGTTGAATCAAACCGCTCCGCTATCTTGATTCGCTGCGCTGACCAACCCAGTCCCATGTTTTCAACAATTGGTCGCATTGCTACATATGGCTCGTTTTCTTTGCCCACCAGAACAATGGTGTCATCGTAAAAAGGGACTGACATTAGCTGTGTTTGCATTTCGCGTCCTTACGCAGATTCTCAGTATCCAAGAGGTATCGCCGATTGGTTTGAATTCTGCGTGAGTTGTGGGCTGATCGCCATCATCGTTGGTCGTCCGAAATTCTGTCGCCACCAAAAAAACTTCCTGAAAAAGCACTTATCCCCCTCCCGCCAACGGGCCTTAGGTCCTTTTTTTGTGCAAATTCAAAATTAGTGCAAGTGCCCCTGTAACCCGCGCCAGCCGTGGGGCAGCACAGGTGCTTTCGCATTTCACGGTTTGCAAATTTTGGAAGAAAAATGCATCGGCGTTGCACAGCTCGTTCATGGCTGGCTTGCAACGGGAGCCCGCTGCAGCTCCCGGCCTGGCTGGCGGACCTGCTCAAAAACTCTGGTTTAAGCGACTTTTCATTTGTGATCGCTCAAGTTCAGAGGGTGCTCCGCGGATGCAGGGAGCCCGAGCAATACAGCCGCAACGCCCTAAAGCACAACGCTGCGGCCCGCTCTCGGCCTTGGCACAGCTTTCACAAGACTGCACTCGAATTGAACAGGTAAGCGGGTCCGATCCGACATCTGAAAAATTAACTGATCGGCAAGCGACCGTGTTTTTCCCCATACTCAACATGCCTATTTCCAGATGAGGGCTGGGAAAAAGGTAATTTTGGTAAGCGGAGTATAGAAACGGCCTGCAGCCCTTATGGCGCTTGGCTTTCCGTCATTACCTCACGGGGTAATTTTAGGTAAGGCTGAAGGTAATATTTTCCGAAGTGCCCGATTTTACTGGGTTTGACGCTGATGAAGGATTACCAAGCTTAAAGGTAATTTTCTAACCTATTACTTACCTGATTATTACCTTTGCTAAAACCTACCAAAGCCCCGGTTTTGAAGGCTTCCAGCGGCTACCGCTACCCACATTACCAATATTACCTTTTTCCCATGGCTGAACATAAAATGCAAAAACTCCCACTGCGAACCGTTTTTACGTCCTAACGCGTTTTTCCTCTGGGACAGCCATGGGACAGATCTGGGACAGATTTTGGACAGACGACCGGGCTGCAGCCCTTATAAACCGGGGGGGTAGGTTTCAAAAATCGAAAACGGGTAGTTTCGAATCTCTCCTTCACCGCCAAATTTGAAACGACAAAACCCCTGAAAACGTTAAAGTTTTCAGGGGTTTTGCGTTTCTGGAAGCCAAAAACGACTAATAAAACGAACCCGACTCAGTGTCGGTTTTTTTGTGTCTTGGATGGTGCGCCAAGAGCACAGCTCCCTCACCTTTTTCTCGCCAAAATATCTGTGCTATATCGCGGTTCCCCAATTCTGATACTCGGAAAAGAACTCTGCCTGTCGGAAACGGAAAAGTCGCTCTTCCTCACACAACTCCGAGAATTTGCCTACAACCGCGCATTGAGTCTCTCGTTATCCTGATGCCGTACCAGTCTGCAGCGGCTTCATCAGGAAATACGTTTCCCGCAGAAAGCAGGCTTTCTCCTCGTAATTGCGGTTTGCCCCAGTTGCCCTACCATCGCGGTATCATGATCTAATACCATGAACAACAAACAGCGCGGCACGCTCAAAGCTATTTTTTCAAGGCCGGTCCCGAATAACTTGGAGTGGGTGCGTATGGAATCGCTCTTCGGCGCAGTGGGCGCCCAGACCATTGAAGGCAATGGTTCAAGAGTGCGCTTTGAATTGAACGGTGTGGTCGTGACTTTTTCACCGGCCCCACCCAGACAAAGAAGCAAAGCCCTATCAGGTGCGCGACGCTCGGGCTTTTCTTGAGCAAGCAGGAGTCATCCCGTGAACGTAATGAACTACAACGGCTATGCCGCCCGTATTGAATACAGTGACGAAGACGGCCTCTTCGTCGGCCATATCGCCGGTATCAAGGACGTCGTCGGATTCCATGGTGAGTCGGTCGCAGAGCTGCGGAACGCGTTCCAGGAGGCCGTGACTGATTATCTCGATACCTGCGCCAGGCTCGGTCGCGCACCGCAGAAACCCTATTTGGGGAATCTCAGCCTGCGCTTGGCGCCAGCGTTGCATGCGACGGTCGCTGTAAAGGCGCAGCTAGCCCATAAGAGCATCAATCAATGGGTTGCAGACGTGCTCGATCGTGAGGTCCACGCGTAGTGGCGAAATCTGGCTCTCAGTAGAAGTTGTACAAAACCCTGTCACCCGTCGAAATCTCCTACACGCCTCATTGACCCTCCGAACCGTCCCGAGTTTACTGTATGCGCATACAGTAAATTCACTATCAGGTTCGTATCATGAGCGTCACCATCCTCGGCCCTTTGTCAGGCGCGGGCGAAAAGCTTGCGCTGTATTCGTTTCGGATTCCCGCCGGTTTTCCTTCGCCTGCGGCTGATCACATTGAAAAGCACATCTCTCTGGACGAGGTTTTTGATATTCGTGCGCCGCACGTTTATCTGGCGAAGATCGAGGGTGAGAGCATGCAGGACGCGGGGATATTTTGCGGTGATCTGGTGATCGTCGATCGCAGCCTGAATGCCGAGCACGGCGATATCGTCATCGCCGGTCTCAACTCCGAACCCATCTGCAAGCGCCTGCACATGCGCGACAACACCGTCATCCTTCTTTCGGCCAACAGCAAATACCCGCCTCGCTACGTGATGGAAGGGGATGAGCTGGTGATCTGGGGTGTGGTGACTTACAGCGTGCGCGACCATGGCAAACCGTGAGCAGGTCTTCGCGCTGATCGATTGCAATAGCTTCTATGCCAGCTGTGAGCGAGTGTTCCGGCCCGATCTGGCGAAGACGCCGATTGTCGTGCTGAGCAATAACGATGGCTGCGTGATTGCGCGCAGTTATGACGCGAAGCCCTTTGTGAAAATGGGCGCGCCGTATTTCCAGATTCGCGATGATTTGCGCCGCCATGGCATTCAGGTGTTCAGCAGTAATTACGCCTTGTACGGCGACATGAGCGAGCGGGTGATGACGATCATCGAATCCATGGTGCCGGCCGTCGAGGTGTACAGCATTGATGAGGCGTTCGCCGATCTCAGCGGCATCCCTGGGGACCTGACCGCGTTTGGCCGCACCATCCGCTCTGCTGTTTATAAGCGCACCGGCATCCCGGTCGGCGTCGGCATCGCCCCCACGAAAACGCTGGCCAAGCTCGCCAACCACACTGCCAAACGCTTGCAAGCGCATACCGGCGGCGTGGTCGACATCTGCGATCCGTCCAAACGCGACTGGGTGCTGCGCAATACCGATGTCGGTGAAGTGTGGGGCGTCGGGCGGCGGATGAAAGCTCATCTGGAAAGCATGCAGATCAGAAGCGCGATGGACCTGGCGAAGGCCGATCCGTGGACACTGCGGCGCAAGTTCAGCGTGGTGATCGAGAAGACCGCGCGCGAACTGGGCGGCACATCCTGTCTGGAACTGTCGGAAACAGAACCGCCGAAGCAGGAAATTTGCAGCAGCCGCATGTTTGGCAACCGTTTGACTACCATCGAACCGATCAAGGAAGCCGTGGCGACTTATGTGCACCGAGCGGCGGAAAAGCTGCGCGCGCAGAATTCGCTGTGCAAGAAGATCCGCGTGAGTATCCGCACCGGCATGTTTAATCCCGAGGAGGCCAAGTACGCCAATGGCGCGCTGATCGAGTTGCCTTATCCGACCAATGATGTGCGATTGCTGAGCAAGGTCGCGAGCGAAGCGATTGATCGATTGTTCCGGCCGGGGTTCAAGTACAGCAAGGCTGAGGTGCTGTTGATGGATCTGCGACAGCCCGGAGAATTTACCGAAGACCTGTTTGCACAGTCCCAACCTCAAGCGGCGGAGAGGGTAATGGGCGTGCTGGACCAGATCAATCAGCGCTGGGGGCATGGAACGTTGCGAGCGGGGAGTGTGCCGGCGGATCCGGCCTGGGGCATGCGGCGGGAGATGATGAGTTCGAGTTTTACGACGAAGCTGGATCAATTGTGGGTGGTTAAATCCAATTGAGGCACGGGCCAGATCTGGTGCCGCGTTACAATCGCCGCCTTCACTTTTGCAGTAAAAGGACGACTTTCATGATCATTTCCACCACCCATTCCGTCGAGGGGCGGCAGATCACGGCCTATCTGGACATTGTCAGCGCCGAGTCTGTGCAAGGGGTCAACGTGATCCGCGATATGTTCGCCGGCATGCGCGACTTCTTTGGCGGGCGCTCGCAGACGTTGGAGCGGGCTCTTAAAGAAGCACGCATTCAGGCAACCGATGAATTGAAAGATCGGGCGCGGGCATTGCAGGCTGACGCGGTGGTTGGCGTGGATTTTGAGATCAGCATGCCGGCAGGCAAGGGTGGCATGGTCGTGGTGTTTGTCACCGGAACGGCGGTGAAGCTGCGTTGATCATTGCGTTGAAGGCAAAGCCCACTCGCACGAGGAATGGGCTTTTTTCGCGTCAATCAGCCTTGAGGTTTGAGCGACACAGCACCTCTTGCGTCATAGGTCAGCGGTGTATCGATGGCAACGAGGGGCGGTGTCCCGTCAGGCTGCGCCGATGGCGCTGGCTCGCTGGGATGGTAGACGACGCCCGGCTGGAGAAGCGGTTTGTCCGGGTATTTGATGGTGATTTCACCCGAGGCGATCTTTTCCTTGAGTTTTTCCGCACCGGCCTTGCCGGCAGCGATCTGCTCGTCCGTGAGTTTTACGACTGGCATGTTCGGGAATCCATTGATCTGCATGATCTCTCCTTGAGATTCATTGGTAGGAGTCAGGGCAGCGGCCGTTCGATGGAAATCTTTAGCGAATGATCGCTCGCGACACTTTTTTCCATTCGTCGGTGATCAGCCTTTCTGGACGGCAAGTCCAGTAGTGACCAGCTAGTCTCAAAAGCGCTGAGGGACGATATTTTCCAGGCAAAACTGTTTTGCCGGTGTCGGCCCGGTTGCGTAGGGGAGAGTCTATGTCAGGTCCATTTATCGAAGATGATGGCGCTGAGTTTTCATTCAACAACTGTGTGCGCTGCGGTCAGTCGGAGTATCAGTCGGGGTTTGGCGAGGATCCGGTCAGCATCGGCAAAATCAAATCCACGGCCCCCAAAGGGCCGAAAGCGAAATTCCTGCCCAAGGTCACGGCAAGGACCAGAAAGTGATTTCATCCTGCACCCCGTCATTGAACGGGGTTTTTTATGTGCGCAAGAATAGGGTTTGAAATCTCTGGCAGGCATTGACATTAATGTCGGTTTTTTTTCACAAACTTTTCACGTTGGCCAACGTAGTGTGAAGCCATCCGTTAGAAAGCAAGTCTCCAGCCCGTCTCCCCAGCGGGCTTTTTTTTGCCCGGCATAAAACCTTTTCCCTGATTGCGGTCCAATCGACGCTGCCGCCCGCGTCTGGACTTTCCTGCGCCGAGCGCATTAAATCCCGCTCCTTTTCGTCATCCCGTTTATTTGAGGTTTTCGTCATGCGTTTAACACTGCCTGCTCTGGTTCTTGGCCTTCTGGTTGCTCAAGGTGCGATGGCTGCCGGTGATGGCACCGCTGCGCTGGGCGGTGGCCTGGGTGGCGCGCTGGGTAACGTGGTCGGTCAGAAAATGGGCGGCAGCACCGGTGCTGCCATTGGTGCTGGCGTCGCGGGCGCAGCGGGCAGCGCAGTCGCCGCACGCAAGGGCAGCCGCACCAAAGCGGCGATCGGCGGCGGTGTCGGTGCAGCCGGCGGTTCGGTGATCGGCAACAGCCTGGGCGGCCGCAACGGCGCCACCATCGGCGCGGGTCTGGGCGGCGCGGCCGGCGGCGCAGTCGGCAGCAACCTGGGCAAAGGTCACAAGCGCCACTGAGACTGATGGCCTGTCAGAAGAAGCCCGACTTGATGTCGGGCTTTTTCATGGCTGAACGTTTCCTGCGAAATCATCTCCAATCTGCATACGCCCCGCTTGGGCGGATTGTCCCGTTTCGGGAACTGCGAGGTTCATATGCGATTGTCATTATCTGCACTGTTTTTTGGCTTGGTCGTGGCGCAGGGCGCGATGGCGGCCGGAGATGGCACCGCTGCCGTAGGCGGTGGTCTCGGCGGTGCGCTGGGTAATGTGGTTGGCGGACAACTCGGCGGCAGCACGGGCGCAGCGGTCGGCGCAGGTGTTGGCGGCGCGGCGGGCAGTGCCGTCGGCGCGAACAAACGCAACCGCACCGAAGCCGCGATCGGCGGCGGCCTTGGCGCGGCAGGCGGCTCGGTCGTCGGCAACAGCCTCGGCGGCTCCACCGGCTCCGCCATTGGCGCAGGCCTGGGCGGCGCAGCAGGCGGCGCGGTAGGTAACAATCTTGGCGACGACGACGGCGGATCTCATTCCGGCGGCCACAAGCACAAGAACAAACACAAAAATAAACATCGCTGAACGATCAACGAAAACCCGGCCTGGCCAGACTGTGTGAAAACCTAGCAATCTGCGCAGCGCTCAAAGAAAATGCTCCGTATCGAAAGATACGGAGCATTTTTCGTTATGGCCTACATCCAGGGACAGTCCCGCAGCCAGACCAGCCTGTTTCC
>NZ_JASCPT010000240.1:0-2876 GCF_029959775.1 Pseudomonas sp. PS01270
AGCCTGCTCGCGAAAGCGCCGGGCCAGACCCAGCCGCTGCTGGATGTGCCGACCTCTTCGCGAGCAGGCTCGCTCCCACCTTGGAGATGTGTTTTTCAGTTATGGCCCACCCACCACCATCGAGGTAAACGGTGCGACATACGCCTGCAACGTCACCAGCCCGCCGACCAGGATCGCCAGCACGATCGAGTGGAAGAACACGTAACGCAGAATCTCGCCCTCATGCCCGTACCAACGGGTCGCGGTGGAGGCGACGACGATCGACTGCGCGTCGACCATCTTGCCCATCACCCCACCGGAACTGTTCGCTGCCGCCATCAGCACCGGACTGATACCCAGCTGTTCCGAGGTCACCCGTTGCAAGCCGCCAAACAGCACGTTCGAAGCAGTGTCGGAACCGGTCAGCGCCACCCCCAGCCAGCCGAGCAGCGTGCCGAACATCGGATAGAAAATCCCCGTCGCCGCGAACGCCAGGCCCATGGTCGCATCCAGCCCCGAATAGCGGGTGAGGAAGCCCAGCGCGAGCATCGCTGCAATCGTGATCAGCGAAAAACGCACCACCCACAGCGTGCGCAGGTATTGCTTGATCAATTGCGGGATCGAATACCCCATCAGCAGACCGCCGACAATCGCCGCCAGCAAGATCCCGCTGCCAGTGGCGGTCAGCCAGGTGAACTTGTAAATCGCTTCCTCGGCTTTCGGCGCCGCGACAACCGGCGGCACTTTTTCTATTTGCAGATGCAGACCGGTGAAGGTCAGCGCCGGGGCGAAGATCGGATTGGCCTCGCGTACCGGTTTGCCTTGCGGGTCGAGCTTGGCCGACTGCGTGACCGGGTCGATCACCGGGCGCGTATCGAACATGTTCTTGAAACCCTGGGTGCCCCAGGCAAACACGAACACCGTGAGAATGATCCACGGCATCCACGCACGCATCACTGCCGGGCGCGCCTGATCGCTGAACGCGGCGCTGGCGGTGACTGTTTCTTCGTCGACCTTGGAGTTGTCGACGCGCCCGGACAGCGCCGCCGAGGTGTGGATGGTCGCCGGTTTCCACACCTTGAGGAACAGCGTCAGACACGCCATGGAAATCAGCGCAGCGATCACGTCCACCAGCATCGGCCCGTGGTAGTTCGACACGAGAAATTGCGGGATGGCGAAACTCACCCCAGCCACCAGAATCGCCGGCCACACCTCGAGCATCTTGCGCCACCCGGCAAACGCCCAGATCAACCAGAACGGCACCAGCACCGAGAAGAACGGCAACTGCCGGCCGACCATCATCGACAGCTCCATCTCATCCAGCCCGGTGACTTTGGCCAAGGTGATGATCGGTGTGCCCAGCGCACCGAAAGCGACGGGCGCGGTATTGGCGATGAGCGCCAGACCCGATGCGGCCAATGGCGAAAAACCCAGGCCGATCAGAATCGCCCCGGTCACCGCTACCGGCGTGCCAAAGCCTGCCGCACCTTCGAAGAACGCACCGAAACAGAAGGCGATCAGCAGCAATTGCAAACGTCGGTCATCGGTGATGCGCGCTAGAGAATCCTGCAGCACTTTGAACGAACCGTTTTCGGTGGTCAGGCGATGCAGAAAGATGATGTTGAGCACAATCCAGCCGATCGGCAGCAAGCCATTCGCCGCGCCGAACAACGCCGCCGAACCGGCCATGCCCGCCGGCATGTCGAAGGCGAAAATCGAGATCAGCAGGGCCGACGCCAGCGCCAACAGCGCCGCCAGATGCGCCTTGACGTGAAAGAACGCCAGCGCCGCGAGCATCACCACCACCGGCACTGCGGCCATCAGCGTGGAGAGTACCGGGTTGCCGAACGGGTCGTAGATTTGCTGCCAGACCATGATCCACCTCTGCTTATTGTTATTGAGGGCGCAGATCCATTGCATGGGGGTAGGTTGCAAGCAGTATAGGTGGCGTTACGCCGCTGTTCGGCTGCGACGAACGAGCCGACAAACGGTCGATAGTGGCCACTGAATCAACGCGCTTTTGCCCGGTCGTATCTGCGGCTGCGCGCACTGCGTCCCGAAGACGCGGGCAGCGTGGCGATTTCCGTCGTCAAGACCTTGGGTTTTAGGGAAGTGTTGAATGAAGCAAGCGACAACGATGCTGCTCACTGTGACCGCCGCCGTATTGCTGAGCGGCTGTATTGCGGATTTTGATGATGACCATCGCCATGGCCGGCACTACGACCGCGACCACGGCCGCTATTACGACCATGACCGGCGCTGGGAAGACCGCGATGACGACCGCCGCGATGGCCGTCGTTATCATCGTGATCGCGATGATGACTGATTGAATGAAGAGGGCGTTCCCGTCAAAGGAACGCCCTCTGTGCATCAGCCTTCAGTTGAAAAAACGAGCGTTCGCCTGGACGCGGGATCGCGCAGGCACCGAGGCCTCGTGATCGAGCAAATGGGTGGCGAGTATGTCGCTCAGAAAACGGAACTGATCGTTGAGGCCGACCACTTCATTGCTGAAATGGTTGCTGGCGGCGGGCATCAGCAGATCGTCGAAATCCTTGTTGAACACCAGCGCCTGCGCCTTGCGCGGCACGACGTGCTGTTGGTAGTAGTTGCTGCCGAACACCGGGAAACTCACGGAGAGGGTGACTTGGGTGTGGATCATGGTGTGAACGCCTCGTTGTGTTTCGGATGAGTCAATCGTGCCTTTCATCATGGGAGGGCGGAAGGCAATCGTGGCGATGGTGGATATCGATGTCGGTGATGGTTGAGCATTTGCAGTGGGGCTGATGGCGCCTTCGCGAGCAGGCTCGCTCCCACAGGTGCAAGGCATTCAGATGTGGGAGCGAGCCTGCTCGCGAAGAGGCCGGAACCTTCAGCATCGAAATCGACTGACCCACCTA
>NZ_JASCPT010000241.1:0-2857 GCF_029959775.1 Pseudomonas sp. PS01270
CGCGAAAGCTGTGTATCAGTCGCCACATGCGGTGACTGACACAGCGCATTCGCGAGCAGGCTCGCTCCCACATCTGTTTTCGGTCTTAAGTCCGATTTGTATCGATTTAATTGGCGTTCAAACAGAGAGATTCCTTATTTGCAGCTTCTAAAGCCGATATTTATCGGTTATAAAGTCGCCATTGCTCCGGCATGGTGATCTCTTGTCCGGTGCGCGCGTTTTCTTTTCGGTCGAATTCTTCGACCGTCAAAGCACTAGCCCGGAGATGATTCATGAGCCGTATCGTTACCGTCGCCGCCACGCAGATGGCCAGTTCGTGGGACCTGGAAGCCAACCTCGAAACCGCTGAAAGACTGGTCCGTGAAGCCGCCGCCAAAGGCGCGCAGATCATCCTTATCCAGGAACTGTTCGAGGCACCGTACTTCTGCCAGAAGCCCAATCCGGACTACCTGCAACTGGCGACGACGGTTGAAGAGAACGTCGCCATCAAGCATTTCCGGAAAATTGCCAAAGAGCTACAAGTGGTGCTGCCGATCAGCTTCTACGAACTGGCCGGGCGTGCACGCTTCAACAGCATCGCGATCATCGACGCCGACGGCAGCAACCTCGGGATTTATCGTAAAAGCCATATCCCCGACGGCCCGGGCTATCACGAAAAGTATTACTTCAACCCGGGCGACACCGGCTTCAAGGTATGGAACACCCGTTACGCGAAAATTGGCGTTGGCATTTGCTGGGACCAGTGGTTTCCGGAAGCGGCGCGCAGCATGGCCCTGCAAGGCGCGGAAATTCTCTTTTATCCGACCGCGATCGGCAGCGAGCCGCACGACAAGACCATCTCTTCACGCGATCACTGGCAGCGAGTGCAGCAGGGCCATGCCGGCGCCAACCTGATGCCGCTGATTGCCAGCAACCGCATCGGCAATGAAGAGCAGGACGGCTACGACATCACCTTCTACGGCTCGTCGTTCATCGCCAATCAGTTCGGCGAAAAAGTGCAGGAGCTGAATAAAACCGAAGAAGGTATTCTTGTGCACACGTTCAACCTCGACGAGCTGGAACATATTCGCAGCGCGTGGGGTTCATTCCGCGACCGCCGGCCGAATCTGTACGGCGCGTTGAAAACCCTCGACGGTTCCCTGGAGTCCTGATGACCACATTGAAAAGTACCCCACGCGCCGATGGCTTCTACATGCCGGCCGAGTGGGCGCCACAAACCCAGACCTGGATGATCTGGCCCGAGCGCCCGGACAACTGGCGTCTGGGCGGCAAACCGGCGCAGGCCGCGCACGCCGCCGTCGCCAAAGCCATCGCCCGTTTCGAGCCGGTCACGGTTGCCGTCTCCGCCGGCCAATACGAAAACGCCCGCGCGCGCCTCGATGTGCCGAATATCCGCGTGGTGGAGATGTCCAGCGACGATGCCTGGGTTCGCGACAGCGGCCCGACCTTTGTGATCAATAACCATGGCGAAGTACGCGGTGTGAACTGGGATTTCAACGCTTGGGGTGGTTTCGATGGCGGCCTGTATGCACCGTGGAACCGTGATTCGCAGGTCGGCGGCAAGATCCTCGAGATCGAGCGCAGCCCGCGTTACCGCACCGAAGGTTTCGTGCTCGAAGGCGGGTCGATTCATGTCGACGGTGAAGGCACGCTGATCACCACCGAAGAATGCCTGCTCAACCGCAATCGCAACCCGCACCTGAGCCGCGAAGAAATCGAGACGGTACTGCGTGACAACCTGTCCGTGGACAAGATCATCTGGCTGCCGGATGGCTTGTTCAACGATGAAACTGACGGCCATGTGGATAACTTCTGCTGCTACGTGCGTCCGGGCGAAGTGCTGCTGGCGTGGACCGATGATCCGCAGGATCCGAACTACCCGCGCTGCCAGGCCGCAATGAAAGTGCTGCAAAGCAGCACCGACGCCAAGGGCCGCCCGTTCACGGTGCACAAAATGCCGATTCCGGGGCCGCTCTATGCGACCGAAGAAGAGTGTGCCGGCGTCGATGCGGTGGACGGTTCGCAGGAGCGCAATCCTTCCGTGCGTCTGGCCGGTTCCTACGTGAACTTCCTGATCGTCAACGGTGGCATCATCGCGCCGAGCTTCGACGACCCGATGGATGCCCCGGCCAGGGAAATCTTGCAGAAGCTGTTTCCGCAGCACGAAGTGGTGATGGTGCCGGGCCGTGAACTGTTACTGGGTGGCGGCAATATTCACTGCCTTACCCAACAGCAGCCAGCGCCGCACAAAGAGTGAGTTGAGTCGTAACAGCTTGAGTTGATTCACAAATCAGCCAGGCAATGATTAGCTCGCTCAGCATGAAAGCAAGCCCGCGGCCCGTCAGGACCGCGGGCTTGTTTGTATCCGCCGGTCGACATTCGAGTCGCCTTGGCATAGCTCTTGTATTGCTCCTGATGCACTAGGGAGGGAGGGGAACTTCAACAGTTCTGTCACAAACCTTGGATAACGTAGCCGCTCACGAACGGGGAGAGAGCGCTGAAATGAACGCCGAAGTGAACGTAATCAGCGAGCGGACTGTGCATCCCATGGCCGTCAACGGCGAATCGCTCCAGCTTGTCGCGCACTGGTTGAAGTCCAATGGAACGCGTCAGATCAGACAACCTGATCCGCGCCGGATGATGATCGAGCGTTACCCCGCTGGCCTGTTCAGCGAGGCCGAGCTGGAAGCCTTGTGGGATGTGATGGAAGGATAAGAACAATAGGGATTGGTAAAAGCGCTGCCGGGATGGCGGCGCTTTTTTTGTCTGATTTTTATCCACAGGTATTCAAAAGTGGGAGCGAGCCTGCTCGCGAAGACGTCAGCCCTGCCAGTGACTTTGTTGAATGATCCAGCGC
>NZ_JASCPT010000242.1:0-2687 GCF_029959775.1 Pseudomonas sp. PS01270
GGATTCATCCCCGCTGGGCTGCGCAGCAGACCCCGAGATTTTGGGGCCGCTTCGCGCCCCAGCGGGGATGAATCCCCTCGCCACAGGGCTCGCTTCTACAGGTTGTGTTTACAGATTGACGACATTGACGAAACGCGAAGCCGCGGTCTCGTCGATCTTCAGGCTGGTGAAGTCGAACAGGTTGCGGTCGGCCAGTTGCGACGGCACCACGTTCTGCAGGCTGCGGAAAATCGATTCGGTACGGCCCGGGGTCTTGCGGTCCCAGTCCTGGAGCATTTCCTTGACCACCTGGCGCTGCAGGTTTTCCTGCGAGCCGCAGAGGTTGCACGGGATGATCGGAAATTGCTTGAGGTCCGAGTAGGCCTGAATGTCCTTCTCGTTGCAGTACGCCAGCGGGCGGATCACCACGTTGCGGCCATCGTCGGCGCGCAGCTTCGGCGGCATCGCTTTCAGGGTGCCGTTGAAGAACATGTTGAGGAAGAACGTTTCGACGATGTCGTCGCGGTGATGACCGAGGGCCATTTTCGTCGCGCCGATTTCGTCAGCGAAGGTGTACAGCGTGCCGCGACGCAGGCGCGAGCACAGCGAACAGGTGGTCTTGCCTTCCGGCACCAGTTCCTTGACCACCGAGTAAGTGTCCTTCTCGACGATGTGATACTCGATGCCCAGTTCTTTCAGGTAGGCCGGCAGCACGTGCTCGGGAAAGCCCGGCTGTTTCTGGTCCATGTTCACCGCGACGATGTCGAACTTGATCGGTGCAACCTTCTGCAGGTGCATCAGCACGTCAAGCATGGTGTAGCTGTCCTTGCCCCCGGACAGGCAGACCATGACCTTGTCGCCATCTTCGATCATGTTGAAATCGGCGACCGCTTCGCCGGCCAGGCGGCGCAGGCGCTTTTGCAGTTTGTTCTGGTTGACCGTAAGAGTGCCCATGACGCGAAATCCGTGAGGTGTGACGAAAGGCCGGCATTTTACGCAAAAACCCCGGTAGCGCGAAGCATCTGTGGCGAGGGGATTTATCCCCGCTGGGTTGCGAAGCAGCCCCAATACCTGAGAACTCGTATTGCCTGACACTGCGCGGTGAATGGGCTGGTGACTGCTGCGCAGCCGAACGGGGATAAATTCCCTCGCCACAAAAGTGTTTCAACTCCAAAAATGCCTTCCCTGCAAGACCCCGAGGCGATTATCCACCCCGTTTACAGCGCGATTTGCTCTAAGCCCGGCATACCGGTGCGCTGGACTCCTTTCTATACTGCGACATAAGGTCGCACACATCTAAAGACCTGTATTTGCTCGGCCATCTTGGCCCGTAGGCGCTCCGTTGGGGGGCGATGGCAATGACAAGAGGAGTGAATGGCATGATCCATCACGTAGTGGGACTGTTTACCCACCCCGATCAGGAATGGAAGGAGATTCGTGGCGACCAAGAGGAAAGCATCAGCCACATGTACCTGACGCACACGCTGATTCTGGCGGCGATCCCCGCTGTCTCGGCGTTCATCGGCACGACCCAGGTCGGTTGGGTGATCGGCAATCGCGCGCCGGTGATGCTCACGTTCGAAAGCGCCTTGTGGATGACCATCATGTCGTACCTGGCGATGCTCGGCGGGGTCGCGGTGATGGGCGCCTTCGTGCACTGGATGGCGCGCACCTATGACGCCAATCCAAGCCTGGCCCGTTGCGTGGCATTCGCCACTTACACGGCGACACCGTTGTTCGTCGGCGGTCTGGCGGCGCTGTATCCGCACATGTGGCTGGGGATGATCGTCGGTACGGCGGCCATCTGCTACACGGTCTATCTGTTGTATGTCGGCTTGCCGACGTTCATGAACATCCCTTCGGATGAAGGTTTCCTGTTTTCCAGCTCGGTGCTCGCCGTCGGCCTGGTGGTGTTGGTGGCGATCATGGCGTTCACCGTGATTGTCTGGGGCCTGGGTGTCGGCCCGGTCTATACCAACTGACCTGTTTCCTCCCTGAGAAAAACAACATCTGCCAATACAGGCCGCCGCAAGGCGGCCTTCTTGTTGGAGCGACGACCATTCGGCAGGTCGACGATTCGCAAGTCGCCGGGGTTGCGGCATACTCGGCGTCTCTGGAGATCCATCAAGCATGCCCGAGCAACTCAATACCCGCGTCGAAGATTGTTACCAACTCGCTGAATCCTTTTTCAAACGCTCCTTCAAACGCCCCGTCGTCAGCCTCAAGCTGCGCGGGCAGAAAGCCGGTGTCGCGCATCTGCACGAGAACCTGCTGCGCTTCAACCCGCAGCTGTACCGGGAAAACACCGAGCACTTCCTCAAGCAGACCGTCGCTCACGAAGTCGCTCACCTGATCGCTCATCAACTGTTCGGCGACCGCATCCAGCCCCATGGCGAGGAGTGGCAACTGATCATGCGCGGCGTCTACGAACTGCCGCCGGACCGCTGCCACACCTATGAAATCAAGCGGCGTAGCGTGACCCGCTATATCTACAAATGCCCGTGCCCCGACAGTGATTTCCCGTTTACCGCCCAGCGCCATGGTCTGGTGCGGCAAGGGCGGCGGTATCTGTGCCGGCGCTGCCGCAGTACGCTGGTGTTCAGTGGTGAGCTGCGGGTGGAATAGTTGGTTCCTGCGTTGCTTTGACTGGCCCCTTCGCGAGCAGGCTCGCTCCCACAGGGGAATGCATTTCAATGTGGGAGCGAGCC
>NZ_JASCPT010000243.1:0-2685 GCF_029959775.1 Pseudomonas sp. PS01270
CGTGTGGGGGCCGGGGCGCGGGCTCGGATGGGCAGGCGCCGGCGCCGACTGTTTCAAGAAGTTCTTGGTTTGCCGTCAATGGCCGGTTCTGCATCCTTTGTAGCAGGTGTGGCGCCGGTCAGGTGACGGGCAATCAGCCCGCGATACCCGGCAGCACCGAGGCAGGCACCGACAATCGGTGCAAAAATCGGAATCAGGAAGTACGGAATATCACGACCACCGGTGAAGGAAATTTCACCCCAACCGGTAAAGAAAGTCATCAGTTTCGGACCGAAGTCACGCGCAGGGTTCATCGCGAAACCGGTCAGCGGGCCCATCGCACTGCCGATCACGGCAATCAGCAAACCGATCAGCAGCGGCGCCATCGGGCCGCGTGGCAGGCCGTTGTTGTCATCGGTCAGGGCCATGATCACGCCCATCAGGATCGCGGTGATGATCATCTCGACCAGAAATGCCTGGGCCGTCGACAGCACCGGGTTCGGGTAGGTCGAGAACACCGACGCCAATTCCAGGCTGGCGGCCGAGCCACGAACCATCTGGTGGGTTTGTTCGTAATCGAAGAACAGATTGCTGTAGAGCGTGTAGACCAGCAACGCGCCGCAGAAGGCGCCGGCAATTTGCGAAAGGATGTAGAACGGCAGTTTGCGCTTTTCGAAGTCAGCGAAGATTGCCAGAGCGATGCTCACGGCCGGGTTCAGATGCGCGCCGGAAACCCCGGCGGTGAGGTAGATCGCCATGCTCACGCCGACGCCCCAGATGATGCTGATTTCCCACAGGCCGAAGCTGGCGCCCGCGACTTTGAGCGCGGCGACACAACCGGTGCCGAAGAAAATCAGAAGGGCGGTGCCCAGGAATTCGGCCATGCATTGGCCGGAAAGCGATGGTTGCGGTAAAGCAGCTGTCATTGAAAACCTCGGTTCTTTTTCTTGTGTAGCGCCTTGCCAACGGAGCAGGGCGCGATCTTCACCGGGTCGGAATCCCCATTCGGTTCCCGGGTTACTGCTGGGTACAGCGCGGAGCATGATTCTTACATTATTCAGATTCGAAAAAATATAGACAAGAAACAAACCTGTCAAAGGTCGAAAGTGAACCGTCGGTCACAATAAAACTATTCGCCGCGTGAATGATCAGCGCCGCGAACGGCTTGAATGCAGCGCGAAGCCACGGGATTCGCGGCCTGGAATAGAGCCTTTTGCCCAACGATGACCTAGAATCGGCCGCAGGTTTTTCAAAGACTGCCGAACCCGGAGCTGCCATGACCCCAGCGTTGGACTTGTTGAAAAAAGTTCGTGCCGAACATCGCGTACACAGTTACGAACATGATCCGAAGGCCGCGTCCTACGGGCTGGAGGCAGCGGAGAAGCTCGGGCTCGAACCGGCGCAAGTGTTCAAAACCCTGCTGGCCGCCAGTGAAAAAGGCGAACTGCTGGTGGCCGTAGTGCCGGTCGTCGGAACGCTCGACCTCAAGGGCCTGGCCCATGCCGCTGGAGTGAAGAAAGCCGAAATGGCTGATCCCGCTGCAGCGCAACGCTCCACCGGCTACCTGTTGGGCGGCATCAGCCCGCTCGGGCAGAAGAAACGCCTGCGCACCTTCATCGACAATTCCGCTCAGGGGTTCGCGACTATCTATGTGAGTGCCGGGCGGCGAGGACTGGAAGTGGAATTGGCGCCGGAGGTGCTGGCCGAGCACACCCAGGCGCAGTTCGCCGATATCGGCCGGGCTTAAAATGCGCGCCGGCTGTATGAAGAAAAAATTGCGCTTCTGTCACTGGCACTGATCCGGGCCGCCGTTGCATGCTCGGTCGACCAATTCAGGGAGAAAATCATGCAGCTTGCGTTTCATCAGGTCGACGCGTTCAGTGATCGGCCGTTCAGTGGCAACCCGGCGATGGTCTATCGGCTCGACAGCTGGCTGGCCGATGACTTGATGCAGAAGATCGCCGCCGAACACAACCTGGCGGAGACTGCGTTTCTGGTGCGCGAAGGCCAGGCCTGGCATATCCGCTGGTTCACCCCGACCACCGAAGTGCCGCTGTGCGGGCATGCGACCCTGGCCAGCGCGTTTGTACTGTTCGAAATCTATAAGGAAAGTGCCGAGCGCATCGACTTCATCTGCAAGTCCGGGCCGCTGAGTGTCAGCCGCGAAGGCGATCGGCTGTGGCTGGATTTCCCGACGATCGTGCCTTCGGAAATCGGCGTGACGCTGGATGTCGAGCGGGCGCTGGGTGTCGAGGCGGTTGATGTGCTCGGCTCCAACGAACTGTTCGTGGTGCTGGACTCGGAACAGGCGGTGCTCGACTGCCAACCGGACATGGCGGCGCTGGCGAAACTGCCATGGCTGGGCGCAATCGTCACCGCGCGTGGCAACCAGCACGACTTCGTCTCGCGCTATTTCGCCCCGGCCATCGGTATCAATGAAGACCCGGTGACCGGCTCGACCCATTGCAGCCTGATTCCGTACTGGGCCAAACGTCTGGGCAAATCGAACCTGACCGCGTGCCAGCGCTCGGCGCGGGGCGGGGAGTTGTTCTGTCGGCTGGAAGGTGAGCGGGTGAAGATTGGCGGCAATGCGACGCTGGTGGCCAGCGCTACCCTGTTTTTAGGCTGAGGCAATACCAACTGTGGGAGCGAGCCTGCTCGCGAAAGCGGTCTTTCAGTCAACCTCTTCGGCGACTGAAACACCGC
>NZ_JASCPT010000244.1:0-2644 GCF_029959775.1 Pseudomonas sp. PS01270
GGCCGCTGATCCGCGCGCGCTTGCCTCGCGCGGAACTGCATATCTATGGCGCCTATACGCCGCCCAAAGCCACCGCACTGCACAACCCGGCCCAAGGCTTTCACATCATGGACTGGGCCGAAGATGCGCTTGAAGTGATGTCGGCAGCGCGGGTCTGCCTTGCGCCATTGCGCTTTGGCGCGGGAATCAAGGGCAAACTGGTCGACGCCATGCTCTGTGGCACGCCAAGCGTGACGACACCGATCGGCGCCGAAGCCATGCACGGCGATGCTCCTTGGCCGGGAGCGGTTGCCCTGGACGCAAACACCTTCGCCGAACAGGCCGTGCAACTGTACGAAGATCCAGCGCGCTGGCGGCAAGCGCAGATTCAGTCTTCGGCACTTTTGCAGCAGCGTTATCAGCGCAGCGTACATGGCCCGCGTCTGATCAACCGGATAGCTGATTGCCGACAACACTTGGCACAACTTAGAAACGACAACTTCACCGGCGCCATGCTGCGACATCACACACTCAAAAGCACTCAATACATGGCTCAATGGATCGAAGCGAAAAACCAGTTAAATCCAACAGAGCGTTGATTACATCAATTACATGACTTGCATTAAAAGTGAACTTTCGCAATAACGCGAACATGCTTATAAACATCCTGCGCGCAACTAATCAACCACTTCGCAGGATATGCAACATGGAAAGCTTCGACGATATACCAACCCATCAATGGATGGCTGATTCACCACAAATCGATAATCTTTCGTTATTCGAAATGACCCTGCCCGGCGCGCATAACGCCGGTTGTGACTGGGAAGCCTCTTACGCCCTGATTCCCGGTAAAAACTGGCTTGCCTGCCAGGACGTTTCGTTTTATTCGCAGTTGAATCGCGGCGCTCGCGCACTTGATGTACGCCTTGTTTACAACAGCAAGGCGAAACAACTGGCGAAGTTTCGTTTCCATCACAATGGATTCAACTCTTCGCGAACGCTTGAAGACCTGATCAGGGACCTTAAGGGATTTTATGAAAGAAGCCCGAACGAGTTTATCGTTCTGGACTTCCATGAACTTTCCAACGCTACAGATCCATTCAACCATGAGGAATTCAGAACAGCTTTGCTGGAGCACCTTGGGGAACGGATCATTCCCACCGAAAATCTGCATCTGACAATTGGCCAACTCAAAGCCATCGATCCATTGCAGCGCATTATGGTAGCTGCGCCGATGACCTGGGAAACCCTGGACTTCCGCTTTTATAGCCAGATCAATCACAAGTGGATCGGCAAATCACAGGTCAGCACCTCGGATCTCTATGGCTATATAGACAACGTACTGAGCACACCTGTCAGTACGCGCCGCCCGTGGTCGCTGTCGGCAACCAGTTACACACTCGGCGGCCCGCAGCGAATCCTCGACAGTCTTGACGAGTGGTTCGACCCGGAAAAATCCGATTGGGCGCGCAAGTGCAACATCATCAATTTCGACTTCATCAAGAATTCGAACATCGTGCGTTTCTGCCAAATGGCCAACTTGCAAAAGGCCCGCGACAAGCTCAACTGAGCGGTTACCACGGACGGCCGGTCGGAAGTGGCACAAATGGCAAAAAACGAGGCATGATCGCGCAGCGATAATAAAAAGTGCCTAGTCATGACCCGAAACGCTCGCGTGACCGACCCTTCCTACGAGTTGATGGACGACCATAACGGCTTGTCCATCATCTACCGCCAGCACGGCTTCCCCTGCCCGCTGGTGCGCTGGCATTTCCACAAGGAATACGAACTGCACCTGATCGTTGCCAGTTCCGGCAAAGTGTTCATCGGCGATTACATCGGCAACTTCTATCCGGAAACCCTGTTTCTGACCGGTCCCAACCTGCCGCACAACTGGATCAGCCAGGTCGCTGAAGATGAAGTGGTGGAGAAGCGCGACATGCTGGTCAACTTCACCGACGAATTGTTCGAGAGCGGGCACCAGGTGTTCGCTGAGCTGAAATCCCTGGCGCCACTGCTTGAGCGCGCGCAGTACGGCATCGAATTTCGCTGCAAGCGCACGATCCGTCAGGCCATGACACTCATGCAGCGGATCGCCGACAGCACCGGCATCACCCGCCTCGGGCATTTTTTCATCCTGATGGAATTGCTCGCTGCGAGTGAGGATTACCAGTTGTTGTCCGGTGCCACCACCCCGCAATTGGCCGACGAACACAACATCGACCGCACCAACCGCGCGGTCGATTACATCTTCAGCCATTACGCCCGGGACATTTCACTGGAGGAAGTGGCCGAGCACCTGGGCATGACGCCAACTTACTTCAGCCGGGTATTCAAACAGGCCACCGGGCGCAACTTCATCGAATTCGTCAATCGCCTGCGCATCAGCAAATCCTGTGAACTGCTGGCCGACGGCGACAAACCGGTGACCGAGGTGTGCTTCGAGTCGGGCTTCAACAATATCTCCAACTTCAATCGACGCTTCCAGCAACTCAAGGGCATGACGCCGTCGCACTATCGACGGCTGGCAGTGCAGCGGCTGACTGAACAAAACCATTCCTGACACCATCATTCCCTTGTGGGAGCGAGCTTGCTCGCGAATGGCGTAGTGTCAGCCCACTCAGATAACGCTGACACACCGCAATCGCGAGCAAGCTCGCTCCAG
>NZ_JASCPT010000245.1:0-2625 GCF_029959775.1 Pseudomonas sp. PS01270
GGCTCGCTCCCACCTTCGAAATGCAATCCCCTGTGGGAGCGAGCCTGCTCGCGAAGGCGGCCTCACCGGCAACAATGATGTTCAGAGTAAACTCATCTGTAACTTGATTTAACACACTCGCGGGTATATACACGCATCATGCTTCCTTCCCAGTGTTTGTGCACTAACCTGCGTCGCGCCGCGCGTGGCGTCAGCAGGCATTACGACGGCGCTCTCGATGGCTTCGGGATCAACGTTGCCCAGTATTCTTTGCTGTGCAATCTGCAGCGGCTGGAGCAACCGAGCATTTCCGAACTGGCTGAGGCCATGGGCCTGGATCGCAGCACTCTCGGGCGCAATTTACGTGTGCTGGAAGGCGAAGGTCTGGTGGCGCTGGCCGAAGGCGAGGACATGCGCAACCGCATCGTGCGCCTCACTGAAACCGGCGTGCAGCGGCTGGCAGCGGCACTGCCGGCGTGGGAAGCGGCGCAACAGCGACTGATCGACCGTCTCGGTGCCGAGAAGCGCGAAACCTTGCTCAAATTGCTCGACGAACTGGCCTGATGCCGGTTTTTTCGAGCTCAAGCGGGTATATACCCGCGACTGGAGAATAACAATGACAACGATGTGGCGTACGTGCGGTTGGGTGTTGCTGGGGAGTGCGCTGATCCTGGCGTTGTCATTGGGCGTGCGTCACGGGTTCGGTCTGTTCCTGTCGCCGATGAGCGCGCAGTTCGGCTGGGGCCGCGAAGTGTTTGCCTTCGCCATCGCCCTGCAAAACCTGATCTGGGGTCTGGCGCAACCGTTTACCGGCGCCCTGGCCGACCGCTTCGGTGCGGCGAAAGTGGTGCTGGTCGGTGGGATCCTCTACGCGGCGGGCCTGGTGTGCATGGGCCTGTCTGATTCGGCAGTGACTCTGTCACTCAGTGCCGGTCTGCTGATCGGTATCGGTCTTTCGGGCACTTCGTTTTCGGTCATTCTTGGTGTTGTGGGTCGCGCTGTGCCGCCAGAGAAACGCAGCATGGGCATGGGTATCGCCAGCGCCGCCGGTTCGTTCGGCCAGTTCGCGATGTTGCCGGGCACGCTGGGCCTGATCGGCTGGCTCGGCTGGTCGGCCGCGCTGTTGGTGCTGGGCCTGCTGGTGGCGATGATTGTGCCGCTGGTGAGCATGCTCAAGGACAAACCGCTGCCGGTGTTTGGCCATGAACAGACTCTTTCCGAAGCGCTGCGTGAGGCCTGTTCGCACTCCGGTTTCTGGCTGCTGGCGTTCGGCTTTTTTGTCTGCGGCTTTCAGGTGGTGTTCATCGGTGTGCACTTGCCAGCGTATCTGGTCGATCAGCATCTGCCCGCCAGTGTCGGCACTACGGTGCTGGCGTTGATCGGACTGTTCAATATCTTCGGCACTTACACCGCCGGCTGGCTTGGTGGACGCATGTCGAAACCGCGTCTGCTGACTGCGCTGTATCTGTTGCGCGCGGTGGTGATCGTGCTGTTCCTGTGGTTGCCGGTGACGACCACCACGGCGTATCTGTTCGGCATGGCCATGGGCTTCCTGTGGCTGTCGACGGTGCCGTTGACCAACGGTACGGTGGCGACCTTGTTCGGCGTGCGCAATTTGTCCATGCTCGGTGGCATCGTCTTTCTGTTCCATCAGCTCGGCTCGTTCCTTGGCGGCTGGCTGGGCGGGGTGGTGTATGACCAAACCGGAAGTTATGACTTGATCTGGCAAGTGGCGGTTCTCTTGAGTCTGCTGGCGGCGGCGCTGAACTGGCCGGTGCGCGAGCGTCCGGTGGCGCGCCTGCAAGCTGCGGCGAGCGCAGCATGAGCCGGATCTGCGCGCGATTCGCGCTGACCGCACTGGCTGCTGCGCTGTTGGCGCTGGTGTGGTGGGGCTGGCAACGCGGCGGTCTGGCGCTGATGCAGTTGGGCATGAGCATTTGCTAGATGGCAACGTGGCGAGTAACGTCGAAGTCTGGTGACTGCCCAAGGAAATTCGACATGTTGATGCGCTGGTGTGCTGTTCCCGCGTTGCTGATGGCATTGACTGGCCTGGCCCAGGCCGCCGATTGTCCTGAGCTGCTGCAAGGCTCGCTGCCCAAGTTGCGCGCCAAGGAATCCATCGATCTGTGCAAGCAGTACGCCGACAAGCCGCTGGTGGTGGTCAATACCGCCAGCTTCTGCGGTTTCGCCCCGCAGTTCGAAGGCCTCGAGGCGCTGAACAAGCGCTACAAGGCGCAAGGGCTGGAGATGCTTGGCGTGCCGTCGAATGACTTCAAGCAGGAGTCCAAGGACAGCGCGGAAACCGCCAAGGTCTGTTACGCCAACTATGGCGTGACCTTCAACATGACCGAGCCGCAGAAAGTCCGTGGCGATGACGCCACGCATCTGTTTCAGGTGCTGGCCGCGCAGAGCAATGCGCCGAAGTGGAATTTCTACAAGTACGTGGTCGACCGGCAGGGCAAGGTGGTGGCGAGTTTTTCCAGTTTGACCAAACCGGATGATCCGGAATTTATTGCGGCGATCGAAAAGGCAATTGCCTCCAAACCGCTGAAGCCCTGAAGCCCTGAAGCCTTGTGATGATCCTGTAGGAGCTGACGAGTGCAACGAGGCTGCGATCTTTTGTTCTTGAAATTCCAGGATCAAAAG
>NZ_JASCPT010000246.1:0-2540 GCF_029959775.1 Pseudomonas sp. PS01270
GAAGATGTGTGGTGTGATCGATCGTTTTCGCGAGCAGGCTCGCTCCCACATTTTGCAATGCATTCCAAGAGTGGGAGCGAGCCTGCTCGCGAAGGCGTTGGTTCGGTCAGCGAGGGAGAGGGTTCAGACGACTTCCAGCCGAATCTTGTGCTGACTCAGCAACTGCGCCAGCGCCGGCACCGGTTGCTGATCGGTAACCAGGCAATCGATCAGGCTGATCGGCCCCAGTCGAATCATCGCGTTACGCCCGAACTTGCTCGAGTCCGCCGCCAGAATCACCTGCCGCGCATTGGCAATGATCGCTTGGCTCACCCGGACTTCCTGATAGTCGAAATCGAGCAGGCTGCCGTCCTCATCGATGCCGCTGATCCCGACCAAGGCGAAATCGACCTTGAACTGATTGATGAAATCCACACTCGCCTGACCGACCACACCGCCGTCCCGCCTCACATTGCCGCCGGTCAGCAGCACATCGAAATCATCCTTGGCGCTGAGCATCGAGGCGACGTGCAGGTTGTTGGTGATGATTTTCAGGTGACTGTGATTGAGCAGGGCGCGAGCAATCGATTCGGTGGTCGTACCGATATTGATGAACAGCGAGGCGTGATCGGGAATCTGCGCGGCGATGGCTTCGCCGATGCGTTGTTTTTCGTCGCGCATCTGATCGGCGCGCATCGCATACGCGGTGTTTTCGACACTGGAATCGTACGCGGCGCCACCGTGGTAGCGACGCAGCAGATTGGCTTCCGCGAGCTGATTGATGTCGCGGCGGATGGTTTGCGGGGTGACAACGAACAGCGTGGCCATTTCCTCGATGCTCACATAGCCGCGTTCGCGGACCAGCTCGAGGATTTGCTGCTGACGGGGAGGCAGATTCATGGGGCTTCCTTTGGGCTGCCGTGCAAAATTTGCCCATGATGCCGCAGGAATCCGCTCCCGACCAGTTAGATACCTATGTGTAACTCAAGGCTGGCTTATTCAGCGTCCTCACGCGCCCAGTCACGGGTGCGGCTGACGGCTTTTTTCCAGCCTTTGTAGAGTTTCTCTTTCTCGGTTTCGTCCAGGCTCGGTTCGAACTCGCGCTCGATCACTGCTTTGCCGCGCAGTTCTTCCAGGCTGCCCCAGAAGCCGCAGGCCAGGCCGGCCAGATAGGCAGCGCCGAGTGCGGTGGTTTCGCGCATTTGCGGGCGCTCCACCTGAGTGCCGAGGATGTCGGCCTGGAACTGCATGAGGAAGTTGTTCGCCACCGCGCCGCCGTCCACACGCAGGGCCTTGAGGCGTTCGCCGGAGTCCTGTTGCATGGCGTCGAGTACGTCGCGGGTCTGGTAGGCGATCGACTCCAGCGCGGCGCGGATGATGTGATCCACGCGTACGCCGCGCGTCAGGCCAAACAGTGCGCCACGGGCATACGGGTCCCAGTACGGCGCGCCGAGACCGGTAAACGCCGGCACCAGATACACACCGTTGCTGTCCTTGACCTTGTTGGCAAAGTATTCGGTGTCGTGGGCGTCGTTGACGATTTTCAGTTCATCGCGCAGCCATTGCACGGTCGAACCGCCGTTGAACACGGCACCTTCGAGTGCGTAGGCAACTTCGCCGCGCGGGCCGCAGGCGATAGTGGTGAGCATGCCATGCTGGGATTTCACTGCTTTGTCGCCGGTGTTCATCAGCAGGAAGCAACCGGTGCCGTAAGTGTTTTTCGCTTGGCCCGGCTCCACGCACATCTGGCCGAACAGTGCTGCCTGCTGGTCGCCAGCGATACCGCCGATGGCGATGCCGCTCTTGGTACGACCGTAGATTTCCGAGGAGGCTTTGACTTCCGGGAGCATCTCGCGGGGGATGTCGAGGATCTCCAGCATCTTCGAATCCCACTCCAGCGAGTGAATGTTGAAGAGCATGGTGCGCGAGGCGTTGGTGTAATCGGTGACGTGCACCTTGCCGCCGGTGAATTTCCAGATCAGCCAGCTATCGACGGTTCCGAACAGCAACTCGCCGTTGCGCGCGCGCTCGCGGCTGCCTTCGACGTTGTCGAGGATCCACTTCAGTTTGGTGCCGGAGAAGTACGGGTCGGTGACCAGGCCGGTGGTGTCACGGATGTAGTCTTCGTGACCATCGCGCTTGAGCTGCTGGCAGATCTCGGTGCTGCGGCGGCACTGCCAGACGATCGCGTTATACACGGGACGGCCAGTGGTCTTGTCCCAGACCACGGTGGTTTCACGCTGGTTGGTGATACCGATGGCGGCGACCTGGTCGTGATGCAGACCGGCCTGTGCCAGCGCTTCAACCATCACCGCGCTCTGGGTGGCGAAAATTTCCATCGGGTCGTGCTCGACCCAACCGGCTTGCGGGTAATGCTGAACGAATTCGCGCTGCGCGGTGCAGACTACGTTCGCGTCGCGGTCGAAGATGATCGCGCGCGAGCTGGTCGTACCCTGATCAAGGGCAATGATGTAGTTCTTGTTCTGAATGTCGGTCATGTCGATTGCCTTGGACGAAAAAAACGAGAGTGGGCCGTGGCGCCGGCTCGGATGGGCAGGAGC
>NZ_JASCPT010000247.1:0-2441 GCF_029959775.1 Pseudomonas sp. PS01270
GGGAAATATCCGGGGCAAAATCCTTGTCGCGCCTGAACTGCCACATGTCACCAATGACGACACCCTGGTGCACAATGCCGGGTTCGTCGCTGTACTCAATGTTCACGGTTGCACCCGGCCAGCACGTACCGCTGAACCTTGGCGAAAGCCCTTCATCTTCAGGGTCGTTCAGGCCTGGGGCTTGCGGCGCGATGGTGACTTTCAGCACAAACCAGTTTGGCGACTGGTGACCGTCGAGAAATTGCTTTATGTGTACCTCACGCTCGAACGACGGTCCCCAGACCGTATAAGCCTTGCTTGACCATTGCCCGCCGTTGACCGCAACTGGAGGCGCTTCGTGATCTCCGCTATTGGGCCTGTGCAGATACACCGTGGCGCCGTTGAAGCCTTTGCCGCTGAAGGTCGGTTGGTAGTCGTTGGTGAATTGCACTTCACTGACATCGGGGAGGATGTTTTTGACTTCGAAGGTCAGCGGGAGCGACTCGATCCAGCCGCTGGCGTTGTCAGCGATTTTTTGAATGACGGTAACGTTGTAGGTACCGACAGTCCATTCCTGCGCTGCGGTGCTCCATGTGCCACTCGGCATCACTTCGGCATTTGCGGGCGTGGGAACGTGCACCGCCCCCCCGTTGACGGTGAACTGGATTTCAGATTTGCGTTTGGAATCGTAATAACCCTTGCCGGAGAAAGTTACTGTAGTTCCAGCGAAGGTGACGGTGGGCTGTTGCAGGGTGGGCGGGCGAATCCTGAAGGCTTGTGGTGCACTGCGTCCGGATGACACGCCATCCAGATCCTGCTCGACAACAAGGCTGATCGCCCCTGGCGGCACTTTGATCATCCCCTCCCACGGCCCGTCTACATCGCTAACGACTTCCCAGCCAGGAACGGAATCATTCGTCAGATCGAAAAATGCTCTCAATCGCGCGCCAGCCAGGCCGTTGGTTCCTTTCAGGAGGAAGTCTGGATCATGGATTGCCAACTCAGGTGGTTTGGATATTGACGGCACACCCATGACTCTGAAAGTCGCGGCCTCAGTATAAAAATGACTGATATTCGGTGATTTGAGTTGAGCGGTAACCGAGAACGTACCACTTACTGGGACCTTTGTTGTCTTAGCCTCCCAACTCGTACCGGCATCTCCGACAGTAATAACGTCGCTCCAATTATCATAGTGATTTGAGTGCCCAACCACTCTGATAACAGTACCCGGCGCAGCCATACCTCTGAAACAAAGCAGATCCTTTGCCAGAACAAACGCATTAGCTGTCGGGTAAGTTATTCGAGCCCGGTAGACTGTTTTATAAGCAGTCCGCTCGGAAACCTTACCAGCGTACATTTGATATGCTTGAAACGTTAGAGAATTTTTGTTTTCCGCCACGGTGACTGGCACTGACCAAGGATCGTAGAAAGCCTCTTCTGCCCCAATCGTACCGCGCCCATCGTCCAGGACAACAGTATAACGGTATATTGCCCCCGTACCCTTGACAGCGAAAGTTGAAGATGTGAAGTTTCGGATTGCACTGATGGTTGGAATGGGCATCCGATAATTGGCGATCTTGTAGGTTTTCAGAACCGGATCACTTGCGTTATCTACATCATAAATATAATCGAACCCCACTGTTACGTTTCTCTGATTGGCGATAATCATTTCTCGATAGGGTTCATCAAGATCGATCCACTCACCGGTCTGGCGAGCACTGCCCGTCAGTTCTCTTACATTACCTTCACCGCTAACCAACGAAAGATAGAATTTTACATTCCCTTCATAACGTCGATTCTCTTTTGCTCTGTACGCTGACACGATGCAAGTAAATGTCGAACCATCGTAGGAGTAGGCATAGCTCACTCGAAGCTGCGCCCACCTACCGTCTTCTTCCGCGTGCAGCTCATGGGTTACAAATGCCACATCCGTTCCGATCTCCTCAGCGCAGACTACCTCTTGTTTCGGGGGCAAGCTGTCGGAAGGATCTTTAATACCATCATCTTGTTCCATGGCCGGATCTCAGAAAGGGCAAGCTGGCTGATAGATAAAACAGGTCACATTCATTGAATACCGATGCGTCGCATCGCTACACCTGTAAAACCTGACAGTCCCGACCAACGGTAACTATTCCACGCCTTAATATGCTTGCGTCCTTCAGCCATTAAACGCGACTGCATCAGCTTGCGTTGTTGCCACACATCACTCAGAGTTCACCAACTTGTACATATGAAACGCCGCCCGGCATGGCTGATCAGGCGCGCGGCTTCGACTTCAAAACGCGCACTGTCCACCCAATCGGACATCGTTGCGTCATCCGCTGCGTCAGTCAGAGTCTGCCGGAATCGGTACCAGTTCCCCCCCAGAGGCAGTGCCCGCGCCGCGTCTCCGCGCCATTGCTCACCGTCCACGGGCAGCTGCGGCACCCATTGCACATCCGGGTTGTACCAACTCACGACGG
>NZ_JASCPT010000248.1:0-2280 GCF_029959775.1 Pseudomonas sp. PS01270
ATTTTTGTTTGCCTATCCCGGTGGGGCGGGCGCTGGCGGGCTAAGGGGCCGGGTCAGGCAATATCAATCAGTCCAGATGCGCCCAGGTCATCCTGAACAACGCCCCGCCCCACACCGATTCGCCAACCTCAACCTGCCCGCCATGGGACTGCGACACCCGCCGTACCAACGCCAGGCCCAATCCAAAACCGCCAGTGCGCCGATCCCGGCTGGCGTCCAGTCGGGAAAACGGTTCGAAGATTTTCTCCCGTCCCTCCAGCGGCACACCCGGGCCGTCATCGCTGACCCGCACTTCATAGTCATCGCCACTGCGCTGCAGCGACACCTCGACGCGCTGCTCGGCATAGCGAATGGCATTGCGCAAAAGGTTGATCACCGCCCGCGCCATGAAGCGCGGTTCGATGCTTACCGTGTCGACCTGGCAACCGGCGATCGACAACTGCACCCCCACTGCTTCGGCCTCAAGCGCCACACTGCCGACGACGCTGTCGAGCCAATCGGCTGCGTGAATATTTTCCCGTTTGATCACCGTCGCGCCATGCTCCAGGCTGGCGTAGGTCAGCAATTCCGAGACCATCTCCTCCAGCTCACCAAGGTCGGCATACATGTCGGCGATCAGCTCGCGATTCTGGCTCGCGTCCGGTTGCTGCTTGAGTTGATCGAGCTCAAACGAAAGCCGCGCAATCGGTGTGCGCAATTCGTGGGACACCGCGTTGGTCAGTTCGCGCTGGTTGGCGATCAAGCCCTCGATGCGCGCCGCCATCAGATTGAAGTGCTCGGCCAGATCGCGGATGTTCGAGCGCCGCGACAACTGAATGCGCACCGACAGATCGTTGTCGCCGAAACGCTCGGCCGCCAGCCGCAGCTTTTCCAGATCGCGCCAGTGCGGGCGCACCCAGAAAAACAGGACGATGCCGATCAGCACTGCGAGCATCATGTACGCCGCGGTGATGTAGAACGGCATCAGGCTCGGCTCCGGCGGCAGCTTGATGCTGAGCAACTGCGAGCCACCATCGATATTGCTGATGAACTGCGTGTAATCGTCGCGGATCACCAACAGGTTTCGCGCGAGCTCAGCTTTTTCCTGCGGTGTGAGGGCCAGTTGATCGGCCTCGACCAGACTCAGCGACAGACCATAGTGCGCGCGCAATGAATCGAGTTTCTGTTCACGCTCGGCGCCCTGGCGGCCTTGCAGATGATCGACCAGCGACCACGCCTGACCACGCACGGCTTCACGGTTGTAATCCTGCGTCTGGCTGTCGAGCAACGCGTTGAAGGTGTGCTCGACCGTCTGCAAGGCCAGCACCAGCCCTACCGTCATCACCAGAAACAGCCCGAGGAACAAACGCAGCATCTATAGCTCCCACGCGAACGGATTGAACAGATAGCCCTTGCCCCACACGGTCTTGATGCACACCGGCTCGCGGGGATTGTCCTTGAGTTTGTTGCGCAATTTGCTGATGTAGACGTCGACGCTGCGATTGAGGCCGTCGAAGGCAATGCCGCGCATGCGATTGAGAATGTCATCGCGGGAAAGAATCTTGCCCGCCGCGCTGGCGAGCAACCAGAGCAATTCGAACTCCATGGTGGTCAGCTCGATCAGCTCACCGGTCAGGCGCACTTCACGGCAACTGCGGTCGATGCTCAATTGCCCGAACTCAAGAAAACTCACCACGCTGCTGTCCGGCGTCTGCCGCCGTTGCAACGCCCGCAGCCGCGCGAGCAGTACCGGCGGCTTGATCGGTTTGATCACGTAATCGTCAGCGCCGGACTCCAGACCGAGAATGTGATCGAGATCATCTTCCTTGGCCGTGAGGATCACGATCGGCGTGTCCGAGACACTGCGAATTTCCCGGCAGACCTGCAAACCGCTCTGCCCCGGCAACATCAGGTCGAGCACCAGCACTTTCGGCTTGAATTCCAGGAACGCAGCCATGGCCAGATCACCGCGATGTACCGTGCGCACCTCGTAGCCGTGTTGTTCTAGAAAGTGTGCGATCAGTGCGGCGAGACGCTCATCGTCTTCGACCAGCAGAACTTTGCCGAAACCCAGGTTATCCATAACAACCGTTGCCAAGCCAAACGTGGAAGGGCCGATATTATGCTGGCATTCATCGAACAGGCGATGACGGCAGACAGCAAAAACCGGCCACTCGCAGACTGTGTGAAAACCTAGCAATCTGCGCAGCGCTCAAAGAAAATGCTCCGTATCGAAAGATACGGAGCATTTTTCGTTATGGCCTACATCCAGGGACAGTCCCGCAGCCAGACCAGCCTGTT
>NZ_JASCPT010000249.1:0-2062 GCF_029959775.1 Pseudomonas sp. PS01270
GACTGACATTCACCGAAGATGTCGACTGATACACCGCTTCGCGAGCAGGCTCGCTCCCACAAGGGACTAGCGTACGCCTTGATATTGCGTACCCACTGGAGACCCACATGAGCCACGCAGATTTCATCATCATCGGCGGCGGGATTGCCGGCGCTTCTACCGGGTTCTGGCTGGCGCCGCACGGCAAAGTGATCGTGCTCGAGCGTGAAACCCATCCCGGCTATCACTCCACCGGTCGCTCCGCCGCGCTGTACACCGCCGCTTACGGCACCGCACAGGTCCGCGCACTGACTCAGGCCAGCCGCGCGTTTTTCGACAGTCCTCCGAGCGGCTTCTGCGAGCACCCGCTGCTGACCCCACGCGGCGAAATGACCGTCGACTTCATCGGTGATCCCGCCGAACTGAACAACCAATACCTCAGCGCCAAAGCCACGGTGCCGCAGATGCAACTGCTCAGCGCCGACGAAGCCTGCGCGCGCCTGCCGATCCTGCGCCGGGAAAAAGTCCACGGCGCGATCTACGACCCATCGGCCTGCGACATCGACACCGACGCGCTGCATCAAGGCTACCTGCGCGGCATTCGGCGCAATCACGGCGAAGTCCGCACCGATTGCGAGGTGCTCGGCTTGAGCCGCGATGCCGATGGCCTGTGGATCGTGCAGACCAACGGCGAGACATTCAGCGCACCGGTGCTCATCAACGCCGCCGGTGCCTGGGCCGACAAGATCGCTGCCCTGGCCGGAGCGCAGCCGCTGGGGCTGCAACCGAAGCGCCGCGCCGCATTTATCTTTGCCGGCCCGGAAGGCGTGGACACTCATCACTGGCCAATGCTGGTCAGCCTCGACGAATCCTTCTACATGAAGCCCGACGCCGGCATGTTTCTCGGCTCGCCGGCCAACGCCGATCCGGTCGAACCGCACGACGTGCAGCCGGAAGAACTCGACATCGCCATGGGCATCTATCAGATCGAAGAGGCCACCACGCTGACCATCCGCCGCCCGACCCGCACGTGGGCAGGCCTGCGCAGTTTCGTCGCCGACGGTGATCTGCTCAGCGGCTTCGATCCGCAGGTGCCGGGGCTGTTCTGGGTCGCCGCGCAGGGTGGCTACGGCATCCAGACGTCGCCGGCGATGGGCCAAGCCAGTGCGGCGCTGGTGCGCGGCGAGCCATTCCCTGAGCACCTGCATCAATTCGGTCTGGACAGCGCCATGCTCTCCCCGGCCCGACTGGCTTGATCGCATCGACTCGTCGAAAAGATTGCGGCACACTCGCAGCGCCCCGGCACAAGGGGCGCTGACGCTGCCTGGAGCTCCACTGTCATGACTGCCCCCGAATTCGACCCGGCGCTGGATAACTTCCGCGCCATCGCCGACGCCATCGCCACGCTGTTCTTTCCCCATGCCGAGGTGGTGCTGCACGACCTGCGCACGCAGAAGGTCGACTACATCGCCAACAACCTGTCCAAGCGCGAGATCGGCGACGACTCGTCGCTGGAAGACATGCTCAGCGAGGATGTCAGCGACAGGAACATCGGCCCGTACGAAAAGCTCAACTGGGACGGTCAGAAAATTCGCAGCCTGAGTACCGTGCTGCGTGACAGCGAAGGTCGTCCGCTGGCGGTGCTGTGCATCAATCTGAATATTTCCCTGTTCGAGAACGCCAAGGCGGCGCTGGATCTGTTTCTCTCGCCGAGCAAGCTGATTCCGCAGCCGGACTCGCTGTTCCGTGATGACTGGCAGGAGCGCATCAACACCTTCCTCCACGCCTGGCTGCGCGAGCGGCAGTTGAGCCTGAACCTGCTGACCCGCGATCACAAACGCGAACTGGTGCTGGCCCTGCACGCCGAGGGCGCGTTCAAGGGCAAGAGCGCCTCGAACTACGTGGCCAATGTGCTGAACATGGGGCGGGCGACGGTGTACAAGCATTTGAAGGAATTGAAGGGCTGAAGATTTGCATCGTTAGCGCTGGCCTCTTCGCGAGCAGGCTCGCTCCCACATTTGGAATGCGTTACCCCTGTGGGAGCGAGCCGGCTCGCGAAACCGCGTGATCAATCGCCGTAGAA